>CAJBSZ010000032.1 GCA_903958395.1 uncultured bacterium
CCGACTGGCGGACATTGATCTCCACGGTCTGCTCATTCGGATCGGCATCCTTGAACCAAGCCCATAGCGAGGTCGTGCCATTGGTAACCACCGCGAACCAGTATGGCCTGTCCAACGGCTCGTCTTTGGCCACCGCCTCTATCAACGGATCGCCATTCAGGTACACCATGCCGGTATGCTGTACGGGTTTGTTGGTGAAAATGTAATCGCCACGAACCATATCCGCATAGGGGTTAAAAATTCCGAAATAATCCTTCGGCAAGGTCACCGTCCAGAAATCCCCGTCAACACGCGTCCAGCCCTTGACGATTTCAGAACCCTTGATGACCACCTTCTCACCCGTAGCCGCCTGATAGACGATCCGTTGATCCTCAGACGTCCCCCCACGCGGCGGATTGACCCGCTCGCGGTACACTCCCGCATGCACCGTGATGGTGTCGCCCGGCTGCGCCTTGTCCGCAGCAGCCTGGATCGTCCGCAACGGCCGCGAAACGGTGCCTTTATTGCGGTCAGCTCCTGTCGTTGCCACATGAAGCTCACGCGCGTTGGCAGCCATGCCCAAAGAAATCAGCATCGCGCCTGCCATCACACCTCTCCACATAATTCTTTTCTTAGACTGCATCTCGTGCCTCCTGGTAAGTCCTTGCATTAATATATCCCACTACTTAAACGCGATCTCCGGCTCCATTCCAGCCGTTCCAGCATCGCCTTCGGATTATCCATCAAGCGGAGACCGCCAGCTCCAATCCCAAAACTCGCCGATACGCCGTATAGGCGCGCGCCAAATAATTGGGTTTTTCGCTATTTCCGTCCAATTCCCATCGGAAGCCTGTTGGGACGATGATGGGCAGGCGCTCTTTGGACATGGCGTCCTCCTCGTAGCCGCCTCCGGGGAGCAAAATGAGCGTGGCTTCCGACGTTTTCAACGAAGCCTCCGCCTTCTCCGCCACATATACATACTCTACCACCCGTCTGTCGCTCAGCGTAAGGATAATACCTTCAGCCTTGCCCTGCTTGAGCGCCCTGATTGATTTAACCGGATTGTCCGCTTTAAAAGGGACCACTACCGTAATGATGACTTTCTCGCCCTTGCCTCGCCACGAGCCATGGATATCCGCGGCAGGAGTAGCGTCCAGCCCGGTCGCTTTATCCTCTTTTGCCACCCAACCCAGGGTGCGACCTTCCATCTTGAAGCCATAATATTTATTGTAGTCGAGTTGGCCGTCCATGAACTGGTAAAGCGCGATGTTGACATCGCCCCGTCGGCCGGCGCGGATGACACCCTCGTTGGCGGTGACTTCATTCTCCTTGAAATCTGGCGGGAAATTCCAGGTCTGGGTGAAACGGTGCTCCTGTTCACTCTGGACCACATCAGTGACGATCCAGACCTTCTCGTCACGGAGAAGAAGTACCTGCCGCTTATGCCGGACGTCGCGGATGACATTCTTTGCGGTCAGTCTGGCATCCATGAAGTTCCACCCGCCATAGGGCCGGTCATATAATCCCTCAGCGAAACTGAAGTGCTTGCCGTCCAAAAACCGATAGTTCAGCAGGGTGTCGTAGGCTAAAGGCGGATTGGCATCCAAGTTCAAATTCTGGCCATAGCCATCCACGGCAATGCTATTTTGACTGATGGAGCTACAGCCGTACTCCTTGATGTGGGTCTGGGGATTATAGTTGTTACTGCCCGAATTGATCAGCAACTGTCGACCGAAAGCGCTGAAGACCACCGCGTTATTGCCTTCCCGCATATGCCCGCGGCCGGGACGCGACACCTTCATGAAACTGTAAAGCGCGTCATGGCTCCAATCCGTACGCAACGCGTAGTAGCCACCATAGGGAAAATAGATGGACCGGAAGCCTGGTTCCGGCATTTTACCTTCTCCGTAGAATCGATCCTTGATTGTATCCGAAAGGGAATACTCCCCCTTCTTGCCGACCATGTCCTTGTCGGTAATGCCAGGCATAAGCTTGCGGGAATTCTCATATTCGTCCCAGGTATTGTTACCGCCGCAGATTGGCTGGCCACCCATCGGCATAACAATGCTATTCATGAAATACAAACGGTATCGAAGCCGTTGTTCCATGTCAGGGAGCCAATCCCCTTGTTGGCCAGTAGGGAGCGCCTGAGCCAGGGAGATATAATGGTACATTGACCCTGGCAACCCTTTGTTATAGTTGAAACTCTGTTCCATATCCGTGCCGTCCGGCAGGTAACCAGAACCAGTCATGACCGTATTCATGCTCGCACGACGCCAAGCCTCCGCGTCTTTCATATCGTTTAGGAAAATGCTGAACAGGAACATGCCCCCAGCCAAATGCAACTGCTGGTTAGGCACGCCACCGCCCGCGACAAGGAAACGCATGGCCGTAGGGGCTTCCCAGAAATAAAGATGCTTCAACACTTTTGTTAATTGAACGTTGTCCATGTCATCCAACGTGTTGTTCGCCTTCGCGCGTTGAAGCAAAGCGCACAGTCCTGAACCCAGGGTTTCCAGGCGCCAGGCATAGTACAGTCGTGACGTCACGCTCCAGTTGACGGTGCCGTTGACAAGCCCGCGAAACTTGGGATCGCGCATCTTATTCTGGAACCCAGCGGGAAAGTTATCGGCAAAATCACACCAGTAGCCGAGATACGCATCCAGGAAACGCTTCTCTCCAGTCTTTGAATACGCCTCGGCGAGCTTACTATTCCACTGCATGGTGGAAATATCCCGCACGACCACGTCGTAACCATCCCCCGGAATTTTGAACCAGTCAACTGCGCCCGGTTTCCCGATGGTGTAGGTAGTCGTACCGCCCATGCCATAGTGTGCTGTCGTTAACACGCCCTCCAAAAGTTCCTCGGGCCTTGCGGATGAATAAAGCCAAAAGGTGAAGGAATTCACTGGCGGCAGAGTCTTGGCGCGGTCCGCGAGGATTGCCTTGTACAGATTAAAGGCCTCGTCCACCTTGTCCGCATCCAGCGCTGACTTTACCCCCGCCAGTTCCGGCCTCTTGAAATCCAAAAGCGAAAGGACGCGAACCGTGTCGGAAACGTCTACTGCGGGCGGCAAGACGTCGGAGACGATACGGAGATTGTCATCGATCATGCTCTCGCATGATTTAGTACAGGACGTCATGAGTCCTTCGCCCATGAGTTTTGCCACCTCCACATGCACGGGGCCCAGCAGACCGGAAACGGGTGAGCCGCGGTACGAGGTCGGCACCGTGCAGTAGTGGTTCGCCAGCGTGTTGCACACCAACACCTCGATCCGGTTCTCGCCCGGCTTCACCAGGCTTGAAATATCAAAGGTCCAGGGCGAGGAGACCCGCACCCCGGCGGACTTGCCATTGACCCGAACCTCGGCGGAGGCCGCAACACCGCCCAGATCAAGCGTGACGCGCTTGCCTGCGGGAATGCTGACGGTTTTGCGGTACCACGCCCCACCGGAGTAACTGGTAAGACCCTCGTTTTTCGACCAGTCGCCCAACGCCATACTCCCCACACCGCAGTCGAGCCGAATCGGCTCCAGCAATGCCGCCCCTCCATAACAACCCCGCTCCTGGTCAATCCGAACCAGCACCGTCACCGCCCCCCTAGCAGGCTTCTCGATCTCGAATTTTTGAATTCCAAATTCTGAATTCTGACTCCTGACTTCTGACTTCTGTCCTCCGTCTTCCACCCAAACCTGCACCTTCCCCCTCGCCTTCACAGTCAAGCCGCGTAGGCCGGGCGGGGAGACAAAGCGATACCAACCGACCGGGCTCTTGACATCGGGCTTCACATCAAATGGCAATAGCCCCTTGTCTTCCTGCCAGCGTGTGGCGAGCGGACTGGGCTTGAACTTGGGCTGTTGGCCTGCCGGAACCCGGACCACGTCCGGCTCGGGCGCCACCGGCTCGGAGGTGGAGACGGCATAGTAGGTTCGGCCGTATTTGCCCTTGTCATAGAGGAGTACCAATGGATTGGCGCCGGCTTTCAACGACAATTTGGTGCCGATAACCTCCATACCGTTAAGCCAGACCCTGGAAGGTTTGACCGCGCCTATGTGGGCGTTGGCTGTCATATCGCGCGGCGCCAGCACGGTTGTCCAGAAACAGGTGTCCGTGTCACCCTCTTTATATTCGGTGTTGCCCCAGGGTTTACCGTTCACGGCTCCAATCGCGAGGAAATCGTCATGCACCCGCGCCTTCAGTCCATGGTAGCCCTGCGCCCCGGGATCGTTCTCGATCCCCCACCGCCACGAAAAGTCCCACGGCTTGCCTCCTGTTGGAGGCGCGCGCAAATCCGTCGGAAGTTTGTCGCCCTTGATGAACTGGGGGCCAAACGATTGGGTCACCTTTTGCCACGGACCGTCCGGCTTCCCGCCTTCACAGTACCAGACCTGCCGCGCCTCCGCGCCGATCATGGCCGGCGTTGGCGGCCAGTGGAAATCACCGTAACGGTTGTCGGAAGTCGGCTGCAGTTCGAATTCCCAGTCGCCGGTGAGGAAGATGTTAGACGTGAGAAGTGAGACGTCAGGAGGAGCAGCTACTTTGGGTTGGCCGGGGCTAAAGACGATCAATTGGATCTCGGTTTTCGTCAGGGGGAGTTTCAGCTTCGTAACGCCAGCGTCCTGATAGATGACTTCGAGCGGTCGTGATGTGCCGGTCCAGGGATCCCACAACTCCACCTTGCCAATGGCGCGGAAGGTGACCTCGGCATCTTTCGGCGCATTATAAATGGCGTAGAGATCGCGCGGGCCGAGTTTACGGTGCTGGATAGTGCCAGGACCGTCATAGTCGCGTTGGGGCAGCACAGCCACTGTTTCCTTCAGGACATCTGTCACCGGGCCGTTGGGGAACAGTTCCTTAACGATCGCAGTGACTTCCGGGTCGTTGAGGCCCAGGCGGTCGCTCGCTTCGGGCAAGGCATCGACCGCCAGCACTACCCCTCCTGCCCGGCGGAATTCCAGCGCCTTCTGGAGTGTGGAATGCCGGACCGCCCTCATGGCCGGGAGGATTAAAACCCGGTAGGACTCGCCCGACACTTGCAGTTCCTTCCCCACCACTTTTGCGCGGACCAGCGATTCAAAATCCATGAAGTCGAAGTCAATGGACTTGTCGTAAAGTTTTTTGCCAGAGGTGAAGGCGGCTTGCACCGCCTCCTTGCCGCCCAGACCGGCCTCCATCGGGGCAACAGGGTAGAGAATGGCCACGTCACAACGATGGTGCCCCTGTGTGAACAGATAACTCAGCCGCTGAGCACAGTCCATGAATCCGCGCATGTGCTTCCAGTACGGCATGCGGAAGGTGTTGTCCGGTGGCGCCCATTCCCACCAACCGCCGTGCGTGGAGTAATACATGCCGTGGAACGAAAGCAGGTTATAGCCCATCACGAAATCGGCGAACGTGGCATCCACAACGCCAGCACAGGTGGTGCCCCAGCCGCTTCCGTAATAACCCTCCAGCCAGACACGCGGCCGCTGGTACAGGTGCGCCATTGAACTGGCGACCTTGGCTCTGATCAGATCCTTACTCAAGTTCGGCTGATCCGATCCCGGCCCTTGCATCCAGCGCTGGGTACGGAAATAATCACCGAACTCAACCACATCGCGTCCGCGCCCGCCATGGTCGCAGCCCATCGTCATGCCGCGTTTCTGGTGCCAATCGAACACAGGCTTGAAGAAGCCTTCTTCCGTCAAGGCCACCTTGACATCGCTATAGTCCATCCTGATTTTCGGGGTGCGCGGGCCAATGTCCATAAAGAGCGCGGGAAGTTCGGGAATAATGTCGTAACCCTTCCGCTTCTTGAACTCCCCGGCAAACCGGTCATCCCAAAGATGGCCGGTGACGCCAAAGCTCAACTCGTCGGAAAAGAAATAATTCAGCCCCTTTCCGCCCTCGCCCGGGAACCGATCCTCGAACTGTCCGAAAAACTTCCTGGCGTAGATTTCCCCCGACTCGGGATGCATGGGGTCTAGCGACTGGGCCTTCGGATTCACCAGGATCGAAATCGGACGAACCGTCCCCCCATCCCCATGCAGGTTGGTTGTCACCAAGGCACCCGACACCCGGCCTTCGACCATTTTCAACACTGTACCGTTCAGGTCGGGCCGTTCGCGAAGAATCGCGTCCATGATCCAGCCCTGGCCGAGGCCAAGGGTATAATCACTGAGACTGATGGCGGCTCCCTGCTTTTTGGCTTCCTCCATGAACCAGCCGGTGAGTTCCCACCATGCTTTAGACAGCAGCGGCGGATCGCTCGGCAGTGACAACCCGCACCAACTCCCTCCAGTCCCCATTCCATGGGCATAATTGATCTGGTAGCCGGATATACCCATGCCTTTCATTTGCTCCAGGATCCACCCCAGCCGCTCCCGGGTGAGCGGGTCGCCCAGCCACCAGAAAAAAGGCACCACGCCGAAGCCCGCCGGTGGCTTCGAGAAACCAGGCAATGCGTCTAAATCCGGACTTCGGTTAGCCTGGCCCACCGCCCAGGTGGGGGCGGGCATGGTCGCAGCTGGATCACTAAACGCACTTTGATCTGCCCCGTCCTGGACGGAGACCGAAGACCTATTCGCCACTCCTGCATTTGATTTTCCAAGCATTATTCCCGTGACCAACGCCATCGCAATACAGATATTTCTTTTAATAGGCATACTTTATTCCGATCGCCAATTTAATCGGCGTGACCCAATGGGGCTGCCATGATTTTAATAGTGAGACCCTGATCAATAGGCATAGGGGGTATTGTCACAATGTTCATAGAGCTTTTCTCCTCATACTCCACTGCTATTTTCTGACCGTTACAGAGTGCTTCGGCGCATTTTCTCGTGCGTGGCAATTCGATCCGGGAGGCCCGTTGGGCAGGCTGGCCCGCGTAGGCCCCTTTGACGGGACTGATCTTAACCGTGACCGAATCAGCATCATTCTGATAACTGAGCGACGTCGTGGCGAACTCCTGCCTCATATAGCCTTTGCTTTGGCCATCGTCCTCATACAGCGACGAACTTCCGGATACGCCAGGATAACAGCGCACGATTAATTGTTTTAAAGGAGCCGTGCTCATACGCTGAGTGTAGGGCTGCATCGGAATCGGCACACCGGCCTTGGCGAAGAGCGGAATCTCGTCGAGGGGCACGTTGACGGTGACGGTTGAATTGCCACTGAATTTTTCCCCACTGAAGACATTGAACCACGTCCCTCCGGGAAACCAGACCTTTTGCCCGGCAACATAATTTGTTCCTGTTCCAGGACTTGTGACGGGCGCGGCGAGGAGGTTGTCGCCAAACATGTATTGTTGGGGATTCAAATAGGCGTCCTCGAATTCCGGATAATCCAGATACATGGGGCGCACCAGCGGCAGGGTCTGGTCGTAGCATTGCCTGACACTGGTATAGATATAGGGCAGTAATTGAGATCTGAGATGATAGGCGACACGCATGCTTTTCTCGAATGGCTCACCCCAGAGCCAGGGCCGCCTATCCAATTCGCCTACGGAATGGACACGCAGGGCCGAAGATAAAGCTCCGAACTGTATCCAGCGGGTAAACATTTCCGGGTTCCGCTCGCCAGCGAAACCACCGAGGTCATGCGCCCAGAAAAAACATCCCGCGTTTCCAGACATGGCGGTAAAGGGAATCTCAAAGGCGAGCATATCCCAAGTGGCCCCCGTATCTCCGGAGAACTGGATGGGATTACGGTGGTCACCCCAGCCACCCCAGCGGCTGAACCCCTGTCCCCGGCGCTCACCCCGTTCCGAATGTTGGAAGTAGAGGTAATTCAACCATGGCAAATGGCTAAGCCCGGGCACACCATGAACATATTTATAGATATAATCCTGCTGCCAGTCCACCCACCAGAAATCCACCCCTTGATTCTCACGCGGCTCGAGCGCCGTTTTGAAAAACGCATTCATGTAGGTGGGATCGCCAGCACTGAAGGGCGGGTTGTCCCTGGTTCCCGCCGGCAGCATTTTCATGAATTCGGAATAGTGTTCCTCATGACTGCGCATCCCGTCGCAGGGATGATCGTTAAGGGTGACAAAAATCCCATCCGTCCTGAGCTCCTTCAAGAGTTTTTCGGGGTCAGGTATAAGCTGCTTATTCCATGTGTAGCCGGTCCAGCCGAGCCTTCCGGCATGCCCGTAACCGGAGTTGGCATCCACCTGCGTATGCCAGCCCATATCCATGACCAGGATATCCAGGGGGAAATCGTGTTCTTTGTACCCTTGGACGATTTGCCTGAAGTCGTCGGCCGTGTAGTCATGCCAACGGCAATACCATGAGCCAAAGGTGTGGCGGCGTGGCATCGGGACCTTTCCCGAGATCAACGCGAGCGAGCTCAAGGCCGCCTTGTAGTCAGTGCCGTACACAAACAGGTACCAGTCACAGTCTTTCGCAACAGGGCGTGCACCCTCCGGCAGGAGGGAGCGGGGAAGGCAACCGGGACGTTGAACGATACCCCTCGCCGTCAATACGGGTGCGCCGGAGTCATCCACCAGATACCACCCGTCCCTTGAGAGAAGTCCATCACTGACCTTTCCGGGACCTTTCCAACGATCCAAAGTTGCAACCGGCCCGCCCAGATTGGATGCATTTGTTGACGCTCCGTTCCATTCGGCATCCTTTGTGCCGTTTTTGAAGACAACGGTGAGGTTTGTTCCATTGAATGCGTTGCCATCGGCGATATAGGTAAGGCGCAATATGCCAGTATCGATGGTTAATCCTTTGCTGTCCTGGGTGATTTTGGCATCAGCCTGGCGGACGGCTCGGTTATAGCCGAAAAGAGTTGGCTGGTCTACGGGGGCACCCCATTCCATCCGCACGCAGTAGGGCGTCAGCACCGTAAATCTGGCTTTACCCATTGCTATCTGGCCACCTCTTGTCGCTTCTGAAGCCGACAATATTTGGGACGCAAAAATGATTATTCCCGCTATATTGGCTATGGCACTTTTCCCCCACTGTCGTCCCTTAAGCGTTGTATATCTTGGCATCATGGCCACATGTCCTTTCCCAATTTGTTTCATACCAGGTATTCCTTCGACAAGAACCGATCAAACAGCACCGAGAACACTTTGAGTCCTTGAAAATGAATAACAGGCTTCAGGGTATCCCCGTTTCCCGTGATTCCGGCTTTTCGTCTTCAATATTGACGCTAAGTGTCTGCCCAGCGCGTAGTTTTATACCGCCGGAAATCGTAATAACGCACACCCCCTCCAGGTTGGTGCAAGATACCTCCAACTGCTTGCCCTGCGAGGAAGCCCGCACTTTGACCGGCTTGGCCAGCCCCGGCACTACCACCATTATCCGTGAGAGCGCGAGTTCGCCCCACGCCAGATCGACCGAAGCCTTTAATGCATTTCCGGTTTGCTTCTGGCTGTACGTCCCCCAGCCCGCAGTCGTGGTGAAAAAGGAAACGTGGTCCTCCGGCTTCCACATCGGTGAGAACCCGATTGTTTCCGCCGGGCCGTCATACGTAAAACCCTGACAGGACAAGAGGATCGCCCAACTGGACAAGGATCGCGCATAAAACTTGCCGCACTCGTCATCACCAAAGGGATTTCCGCTATAGCCCCATGTTGCATAGGCACCGCCAGCAGTCCAAGGTAATTTGCGAACGTCATAACCGGCCAAACCCTTGCGCAGTCGCCCGTCAAAGCGGTCCGCCGTGGCATGGACCACTGTGAAGGCCTCGCGTACCAAGCCGCAGTCAATCATCAAGGCGGCCACCGAATACTCAAAAGGGGGCATTGCCTCATCCACGTTCTGGAGGATGTGGGGAGGCAAGGGCCGGCCTCCACGCGGCCATGTGCAATACAGCATGCCGGCATCTTCATCGACAACGAACTGTCGTGGTGCCTGCTTGAAGCCCTTGAAACCGGCTCGGAAATTGTACTTGAACAAGGCCGCCATGGCTGATTTCACATGCTCACGGGGGTAGAGCCAACCGAGGCCGATCTGACGCGCCCACCACTGGCCCAACATCTGGTCTTCCATGCACCCTGTTAAATAATCTTCCTGGGGTGTCACATCTGGAATCTGGATGAAATATTCGCCGTTGAATAAGGCCTTGTCTTGCGTGGCCCTGCCGGCCCCCAGAATCCTTTCGTATCGTTCGACCGCCTGATTGTCGCTCTGCAAACGCGCCATCACCGCGGATGCCCCGAGTGCGCATAGATACGTGCTGCCCATCCACGATGGCGTTCCGCCCTGGTCGCCATCCATCCCGTGTTTCGGGCCGGAGAGCATGCCGTCCTCATCCCTGTCCCAGCGTTGAATCGTGTAGTCCATCGCCCGCTTAATGGCGGGCCAATGGTGGGCCAGCCACATCGGATCGGCATTCGTCTGGTGTTCGCGAAGCGAAGCACTGATCTCGTGGCACATGCCATCGAACGCGGGATAACCATGCTTGAAGCGCACCGGGAAATGGCCGTCTGGCTTCATGTTAACGTATTGTTGCTCCCGCATGCGCCGGGCGATCTCGGGGAACAACCGGGCGTGCGTTTGCGCGTAACCCCAGACATGGGTTGCATTGCCGGGGCACGAACCGGATTTGGGATTGCACCCCTCGAACGCGTAAAAAAAGCCGTCCTTCGCCCAGTGGCAGGTCATGCTACTGAGGATCGCCGTCTGGGAGGAAATCCGATCGAGCAGCCAGTGCGGCAGATTCGACTGGTAAAACGTCTCGTTGAACAACCGTGTCTGCGCGGTGAGCGGCTCCAATCGCTGAATGACATCGCGCGCCACACTCAAGCTATCGGGCCACCAGTTGGCGTACATGTTGCCGGTATGCACCTTTTCGGCCACGAACGCGGTATTGGAGAAATGCCACGCCAGGACGAACGCAACCGTGCGTTTCTCGCCGGGCTTAAGCACGAACGGCACGGCAAGGGCCGCGTCCACGGTCGCGCCCGCCGGGGTGGGCCCGGCCAAGGCGGCTCCGCCCGGCAATCCGCTTCGAATAAACTCCCCTAGCAGCGATTCCAGCGAATCCCACTGCGCCGTCGCCACCGCATCCGATACGGGGGTTGCCAACGCCAGGCAGCCGAAGGAGGGGTCGGTATTAGGACGAGTCGATTTCAAATGCACCATGACGCCGTCCTTATCGCGCAAGACCTGGTTTATGTTGCCCCCGTACGTCGAGCCCGCGTGTCCCCGCAATACGGCGCCTTGCCGGTAACCGATCGGATTCTGCTGCGTCGCCAGGAAACTGACGTCGACCGGCTCCCGCCCGGTATTCGTGGCCGTCAGATTGAAAATCGCGCAAGGAATACTGGAATCTTTTGTGTTCAAGGGGATGCAGGGGCTGAACACCTCCATACTCACCTGGATGGGCAGCGCCGGGTCCTCGAATGTGAACCAGCCGAAGGGAAACTCGCCGCTGAACGACAGTGACTTCATCGCTGTGAAGGGTCCTTCACTCACCGTCTGCATAGCCCGCACGACAGGCGCAAAGCCAGCCGTCTTCGCTCGCACCGCGAAGAAACTGTGCGGAATCGTGGCGGCCGGATAGTTTCTGAAGATCTGCCAGATGTGTCGGCGGGCCTCTCCGTTTATCTGGATCGGCCCGGCGGCAATTCCGCCCACCGGCAGGCTGATCGCCTCAAGATATTTGCCGCTGTACACCTTCCGCCCGCCGCGGTCAAACAGCCTGCGGTCATCCATGAGTTCTGCCAGCCGTTTGGCGTGCGAGTTTTCCAAAGTGGCCGCCCCATCGCCTTTCGGATCGGGTGGGGCTCCTCCCCCGCCGGAAAGGTCTACCGCCAGCAGTTCCGCCCCCACCAATGTGGCGAGACCAATCGACGCGGCTATCAAAAAGGCATAGCCATGGTTATAAGCCCGACTCACAGATCTGTTCATATTCATCTGCCCTTACTCCCTGATGTCCATTACCCTGCTGCAGTTTGGTGTGTGCCTCCAGGCAGCTTACGCACGCCTCAACTCCATCACTAAAGGATGTCCGTTGGCCGATTTACCTGATTAGATAGACTGAGCCCCTTGCCGGTTCGGCCGTCACCGTGACCTCTATCAGGATCCTGCCGGTATTCGGAGTTTCCGCACTGTCGGTAGCAACCACCTCGACATAGTTCGTCGAGCCAACTGGCCCCGCATTGTCTTTCAACGACAACTTTCCGGATCCACTGTCAATGTTGAATAGATCCCCGTCAAAGAAACCGGGAGTGATAGCGTAAGTTACAGGCAGGAACGTGGTCATGGACCGCACGGTACCCACCGGCTCTTTTGTTCCCACCTGCACGTTCGCTGAAACAATTATCCTTACAGGGAAGGTGATCGTCAGCTCGGCTGCCGAACTGCTACCCGAGTTGTTGTTCGCATCGCCAACCGTGGACGCCGTCACTGTATAGGTTCCAGGCGCACTTGGCGCGGTGGACGTCGGGCCATAGGTCGTCCCCCCCGTACCACTGTAACTCAAGGTCACGGGCGTCAAACTCTCGCCCGCACCCCCGGTCGCCGTGCCGCTGCCCGCATGCGCACTGCCATCATACGTGAAGGTCCCGCCCGTGGCGCCCACCACCGGATTCGCCTTGTTGATCGAGAACGTATTTGTCACGGAATTTGCCGTCTTAGGGCTACTGTCGGTCACTGCCGCAAAGATCCCGTACGTCCCCACCGCCAGCATCCCAAGATCCACGGTATACGGCGAAAGGGTATCCGGCGAACCCGCCTGGGCATACGCACCGGACGCACAGTTCGTGTAAAATGTCACCGAATACGGCGCCATGGACTCCGTAACCGTGGCCGTTGCTGCCATGGAAGCACCCCAGGTGGACACATGGCTGTCCGTCGGGTAAGTCACGGTGGCCGACAGATATGCCGCCGCTTCAGCCAGGCTGGCATCGGATATGCGGATTTCGTCGTACTTATAGTCACCCCCATTTGCAAATGCCAGCATGCTAAGGAAGTCGTTAACCGAGAACGA
>CAJBSZ010000033.1 GCA_903958395.1 uncultured bacterium
GCCTGCGACAACATTTTTTTTGCCGCAGGCGCATCCCTGCACCCCTTAAACCCGCTTATCGCCCACTATTCAGCCGCTCCCTCAGGCTCAAAGGTGCGACAATTCCGGTTTTCTGAACTCCTGACCCGCCATCGGAATTAAGGTGCCCCGCTGATGTAATTCTTGAGGTTCTCGATCATGAACTTCTGCTCGGAGATGATGCTCTTGACGAGATCCCCGATGGAGATAATCCCGACCAGCTTCCCGTTGTCCAGAACAGGCAGATGCCGGTAGCGTTTCTCAGTCATGATCGCCATGCACTCCTCAACCGTCTTGGAGGGCGTGACCGAGACGACCGCGGAACTCATGATATCCTTGACGGCTATCTCCTTGGAGGATCGCCCCTTGAGCACGACTTTGCGGGCATAATCGCGTTCGGAAACCAACCCCACTACTTTCTCTTCGGACACCACCACCAGGGCGCCGATGTTTTTTTCCGCCATGATGGCCAGTGCTTCATACACATTGGCCTGGGGGGAAACCGTCGAAACTGAGGACCCTTTTCCTGTCAACAGATCTTTTACTGTGCTCATGGAATATCGTCTCCTTATTGCCAGCAGGTTACTCCAAACAGAAATGATGTCAACGGCGTGTTTTGCTTATCAAACCCCTGAAATGGCGTTGAGAACGGCATCGATGGAAATGGAGGCAAGGGCTGCCCGCGCCTCCGGGGAATCGGGGTCAATATCCCGCGAATGGCTGACTCCTTCCGCGCACAAAAGCGTTTGCCGGGTTCCCACAGGAGCTGTCTTGGAGGGATCGGTCAACCCGAAGAGTCCGATCACGGGAACCCCAAGCCCCGCCGCCAGATGCATCCCGCCACTATCATTGGCCACGACACAACGGCACAGGGTGATCAAACCGATCAATTCCAGAAAATCCGTTTCTCCCGCCAGATTCACCGCACCGTCCCCGATCCCGGAGGCGACTTCATCACAGACGGCCTTATCGCCCCGACTCCCCAGAATCAAGACACGACACCCCGGTTCCGAGACAAGCTGGCATCCCACCGCAACAAAATTCGCGGCGGGCCAGCGTTTGGACGGCCCATGCGCCGCCCCCGGAAAAAAGGCAATGAACTGATTCGCCGCCGCTCCGCCCTGAAATGCCTTCAGCCGGTTCCGAGCTCGTTCACGCATCGCATCGGAAACCACGAGGAACGGCGGCGACTCCAAATCACCATGGGGAAGGTGAAGCACATCGGCGATTTCAAGGGACTGGTGTCCGCACACCGCCGCCTCCGACAACACGGCTCTTTCAGTCAACATCCAGCCCCGGCCATTCCCGGACACCCCGCGCCGACCGGGAATGCCCGCCAGAAAGGGAATCCAGGCGGATCGGAATGATTTCGGCAGGATATAGGAAAAATCAAACCCGCCTTTTCGTACTGCCCGAATGGTGTCGCGCATTCCGACAAAACCCTTCTTAAGAAAAATCACATCGTCCACACCTGGAAAAATCGACCACAACGATGCGACCGAGGGTTTGGCCAGCATGGTGATATGGGCGCCGGGAACGCGTTTCCGCAAGGCCGCCAGAGCCGGCATGGCCATGATGCCATCCCCAAGCCAGCTGACGCCGACAATCAGGATCCGGGCCGACCCGACGCCATGGGGCGCCTCTTTAATGGAAACAAATTCGGGCGATACAGGCATTGAAGTCCTCACTCCCGGATAACAACTCAATATCTACCCTCAGAAAATAGATCGGCAGATCGCACCGGTCAAGCCGCGGGAACCGCACCGCATCCTTTTCGGTCGTGATAATCGCCTCGGCGCCGCTGTCACGCGCACTGTTGATGACCTCGATGATCTCCTGCTGGGTATAACGGTGATGATCGGCGAATTGCACCCGCTGGGTCAGATGGGCACCCAACCGCTCGATCTCCCGCTCAAAGCCAACCGGTGCCGCAATTCCCGACACTGCGGCCACGGAGCGCCCCTTCAGAAAGGACAATTCCTCGCGAACCGTGGTAAACACATTCGTCAAATAGCGAGCCATGTGGGTACACTCGATCATTTCAGCCTTGGCATTCAATTTCCGGATCTCCGCCTTCAGGGCGCTGTTATCGCTTCCGTCGCATTTGGTGATGAATATATAGTGGGCCCGTCCGAGATTGCGGACATCTTCCCGGAGGAGGCCGCGCGGCAGCATATAGCCGTTGGCAAAGGGATTCTTGCTGTCCACCAGCACAATTTCAACATGATGCTTCAACGCCAGATACTGAAACCCGTCATCCAGAACCAGCGTATCGCACCCGAACCGGTTGATGGCATAGCGCCCGCTCTTGACGCGATCCTTGTCCACCAGCACCGCTACATCCGTCAGATTGGAGGCCAGCATGTACGGCTCGTCACCGCCCATATCGGAATCCAGAAGCAGATTTTTACCATCCGACACCACCCGCGGTGGAATCCGGGTTTCGCGGAGCAGGAGTTTATTCACCAGGCGTTCCGCCAGCGGCAGTTCTTTTTTCTTATACCCGCGGCTGAGAATGGCAACCTTACGCCCCTTCTTTTGAAGCGAACGGGCAAACACCTCCACGACCGGAGTTTTTCCCGTCCCCCCCACCGTGACATTCCCGATACTGATAACCTGGCAACCGAGCGTATGGTGGCGGATAATCCCGTGGGCATACAGAAGATGACGGGTCTTGACGATGACCTTGAACACGCGGGAAAACTGATGAAGCGTCCAGAGCAGCAACAATACACGCCGGTCCTTGATCCGCGAGGTATCCCTCCGCTGGATCAAGTCCACCATGAATGTCTCAATATTTTCCCGCCGGCTCGACTTCACATGACCCCCATTAAAAAACGCGGGCATCGTGCCATTGACAGGCAACATGAGTCAAGCCGGAGATCCCCTCGAAATATATCACCTGCGGCGGATTCAGGATGAATAAGCGTGCAGGGTAAAGGGAAACTCCGCCATGGTCAGTCATATTTCCGGATCACCGCTTGGACTGATAGCCGAAAAGACCCAACATCTCGCTATAGACGGGCATTCGCCGCTCCCGGCGCCAGAAACTCCGTAACTTGGAAACTTGTCCCCGCACATTCATCACATCCATCACTCGTGGCATACTGATCTCCTCTCACAGCCAGCATGGCATCTGAACGTTTGTTCAGATACAAGTAAAAGAGGAAACGAGGGACCGTTACGGGAATGAAGTGGCGATTCATTGAACTCGCGCTCACCCGATGACGTTAAAGGATCTGAATTCACCGGTGGCGTTTGAATAATGGACATTGACTGAATTCACACAGGCGTGAGGTGGCCCGAGGCGGTTCCATTCGACAAAGTCTTTCAGGAGCGATTCTTCCCCCTCGGCAAGAGTCTCGACAGAGCCGTCATCACAGTTACGAATCCAGCCGGTGAGACCAAGACATTCCGCCTTCTCCTGGGCATACATCCGGAAGCAGACTCCTTGAACCCGGCCACGAATGTGGATCTGTACACGTTTATTCAAGGTTATTCCTGTTTCTCATGAACCATGGGCACGAAGGTCACGGCGATATCATCCTCCTGCAGGATCTCATTATGGGTCTTTTTCAAAAGCACCAAGCGTTTTGACCCGATCCCCACCGGAAGAATCATGCGTCCTCCTTCGCGAAGTTGATCAACCAGCGCCCTGGGCACCGTCTCAGGGGCACATGTAACAATAATGGCATTAAAGGGACTGTGTTCCGGCCAGCCTTTATACCCGTTTCCGGCAAGGACATGAACCCCGCCATACCCCTCCTCATTCAAAACGGCCCGGGCGTGGTCAGCCAATTCCGGAATAATCTCAACACTGAAGACCCGCACCCCCAATCGGATTTCCCAACGAACTGGACGGGAGAGGCGGCGCATCTCGCGCATGGGCTCGTCACCGTTCATCATCCGCAACGAGGACCAGCATGGCATTCTCGCTGCCTGACGTTTCGGCCGGCACGGGATGGATGCGCGGTTCGTTGAAGTTGGATCCAAAGAGCTGCGTAATAGCCACTATCGCTTTTTCCGCGTCTTCGCCTTTTGCGGATACTTTCACCACCGCGCCATGCTCGGCGCCAAGTGTTAGAATTCCCATGATGCTCTTTGCGTTGACCTTCTTGCCATCGAGGGCAATCTCGATTTCCGCGTTGAACTCCTGGGCCAGTTTGACCAGCATGACGGCGGGGCGCGTGTGGAGGCCAATCGCTGCCGAAACGACCAGTCGTGTCTCGTGTTGTGTTTTCTTGGCCGTAATGTTCACCTCCCCGGTTCGTCGGCGCCTTTCAGTCTCCGAATGGGGAGCTACTTATACTACATCGGGGCAGCGGTGGGTATCGCCGGAAATACGTTTCCGGGGTAGTGAAAATCACGGGGCGCGCGGAAAAGACGGGAGAAGGCGGAGTCCTTGACTATCCCTCGGTCGCCACGAACCGGGCGGCGCGGGATACGAGTTCCGTGCCGTTGCGGAGTCCGAGCTTCTGCTTGATGGCGGCCCGATAGGACTGGACGGTACTCAGGGCAATGCGGAGTTTCGCCGCGATGTCGCGGGTGGCGAGTCCTTCGCCAAAGAGGCGAAACACCTCCAATTCGCGATCGCTCAGCAGATCGGCGGGGGAAGCGCAGCCGTCCCCCCGGGCCCGTCGGCCCGCCCCCACCAGCCGGCGGAGGATGTCATCGCTCGCCGCCACATGTCCGCCAAGCACTTTCCGCAAAGCCGAGATCATGTCGCTGACCGGCTGGCGTTTCATCACGTAGCCCAGAGCGCCGGCACGGATAGCCCTTTCCGCGTAGAGGTTCTCGGGATGCATGGAGAGCGCCAGGGTGGGCAGTTCGGGCGTTCGCGCGTGGAGATCCTTGATCAAGTCCAGCCCGCAGCCTTCCTCCAGTGAAATATCCACAACCACTACGTCGGGCCGGAGTGCGGCGACGGCGGCCAACCCATGCGGCGCATCGCCGGCTTCGCCACAAACCATCAAATCGTCCTCCTGATTGATGGCCCGCGCGAGGCCCTCGCGGACGACGGGATGGTCGTCCACAAGCAGAACCTTCTTCTTCCCTTGGCGCTGTTGGTTACGTGATTTCACGGGATCACTCCATTGCGGATTCCGGGGGAGCGAAAGACGCACGTCACGGTCACGCCTTTGCCCCGCGCACTGTCGATCTTCAAGGCGGCCCCGATTGCATCGGCCCGGTACTGCATGATGCGCAACCCCATACCGGTTCGTTTGCTGGCGGTCTCGGGGATTCCCTTCCCTGTGTCCCGCACGGTCAGCGTCACGCGATCGCGACGATGCGCCAGTCGAATGTGGATCGTTTTCCCCTTGCTGTGCCTGGCGGCGTTGTTCACGGCTTCCTGGGCGATGCGGAACAACTGGCGACTCGTGTTCTCGTCAGGGATTTGCGGGGAGCCCGATTCCATGAATCGGCATGAACTGCGGTATACCTCCTGCGTGTTGGCCGCCAGTTCCTGCAGGGCGATGGCCATACCGTGCCGGTTGAGATTCAACGAAGTCATGCCGTTCGCCAAATCGTGCGCCTCACGCGTTGCCTTGCCCATCAATTCCACCAGTCGCCCCGAGTTGGCGGCCAGGTCGTCGCATCCATTCTTCTTGAGATCTTCGTGCAGGCCCTGCGTCAGGTAGCCAATTCCGGTGATCGTCTGGCCCAGCCCGTCGTGCAACTCGCGTCCAATCCGCTGCCGCTCGTCCTCGGCCGCGTTCAGCACCGCCGCCTCGAGCCGTATGCGTTCGCTGATGTCCCGGATCGCAAGCAACACGTAGTCCTTCCTTCCAAGTCGCATGGCCGTCGGCTGGAGGTCCATAGGGACCAGACCTCCGTCCTTGCGCTTGAAGCGGACGTTCGCCCCCGTGACTGTTTCGCCCCGCAAGAATCTGGTGATCTGCCCGCGGATGAAAGGCAAGTCTTCCGGGAGGTGCAGGTCTTCGAGATGGAGCTTCGTCAGCTCCTTCTGCGTGTAACCCAGCATTCGCAGGGCAGCCTCATTCGCCAGTGCAAATCGCCCGCGTTTCAGATCCCTCAACATGAGTCCGTCGGCGACGTGTTCGAAGATTGCATGGAATCGCGTTTCGGATTCCTCCAACTCAGCCGTCCGGTCCTTGACCCGTTGATCCAGCACCTCGTTGAGCCGCTGCAATGCCTCTTCGGTCCGCTTGCGCACCGTGATGTCCAGCAGGATTCCAAGCAGATGGGTTGGCGCGCCTTGCTCATCGGATTGAAACACACCGCGTACCGCAACCCAATGCAGACTCTTGTCCGGCCAGACGATTCTGTACTCCGTCTCGAACAGCTCACGGTCAGCGATGCAACGAGCCATTTCCGCTTTCACCCGCCGCAAGTCTCCGGGCAGGAGTTCAGAAAACCGGAATTGTCGCACCTTTGAGCCTGAGGGAGCGGCTGAATAGTGGGCGATAAGCGGGTTTAAGGGGTGCAGGGATGCGCCTGCGGCAAAAAAAATGTTGTCGCAGGCGTTTTTTTTGTTGCTTTTATTAATACGTATATATACATATTAGTCATGAAGGCCATAAAACCCATAAAAAACAGGTTCGTGACGCGGCGCGAGGCGGTCTTGCGGCAGATCGCCGGAATCGGCCCGTTTATCGAAGGAACACTCGTAAAAGTGCCGCACAAGGATTGCCGCCATGTGGCGCACCGGCTGACCTACAAGGTTGACCGCAAGACGCACGCCGTCTATGTACCACTGGAGCGGGTCAAGGATGTGGAGACATGGACGAAGACATACAAGCGGCTCAAGGGATTAATCAGAGCAGTGACCAAGGCCTCGCTGGGGGAACTGCGCAACCACGTGAGGTCGCGAAAGGCAAGCCGGGGCGCCGGAAAAGCATCCGGCCGATAGCCCCTGAACTGGCTCGTGAACTAGTTGTAACGATCCGGCATTTCCTGCCTGAACTGGCGGTTTGGCTTGGGGACGTCAAGGACAAGCGGGATCCGAAGCTGGTGACGTTTCCGCTGAAGGTGCTCCTGCTTCAAGGGGTGTTGATGTTCCTGACGCATAGCGGGAGCCGCAACCACTTCAACAACTGGACACGCGATGCCGTCCAGATGGCCCGGCTCCTGGGGCGACTGATGGATTGCGAGGTGGAGTCCGTCGCCCATCTCGACACCCTGGAGGGGGTGTTGCGCAAGATTGATCCGGTGATGTTGGAACGGGTTCTGGCCGCGTCGATTCGCCGCCTGATCCGGATGAAGGCTCTGGAGGGATGGCGCGTGGGGAGCCGGTTCCTGCTGGCCATCGATGGTACGGGGATGCATTCCTTCAACGAGCCTCATTGCGAGGAATGCCTCAAGACGGAACATACCAACGGCACGGTGACGTACAGCCACAAACTGTTAGTGGCCTTCCTGGTGTCTCAGGATGGCTTCGCCTTGCCGGTGGCCTGTGAGTTCATCGAGAACGCGGGCGGAATCTATATCAAGCAGGATTGCGAGAAAAAGGCATTCCATCGGCTGGAACGGCGGGTACGTGACCTTTTCCCGCAAACCTCATTCTGGCTTTTGCTTGATGCGCTCTATGCCGACCAGAATGTCATGCGCCCCTGCTTCGCCCATGGCTGGAACTTCTGCATTTCATTCCTCGACACCGACATGACCGCCCTCTGGAAGGAGGCGCAAAGCTTACTTATCTTGTCGCCCGGACAACGCGCCTCCATGACACTCCCCAATAAAGAGGGGTCGCGGGAGGTGCGATGGATCAATGATCTGGACTATGCCGGAATGTCGCTTGGCGTCATTTTCCAGATCGACAGGGATGCCCAGGGGCAGATCATTGCCCAGTTCGCCCATCTCACAGCCAGACCCGTCCATCGAGACAACGTCTGGACGGTGGCCTCCGCCGCCAGACTCCGCTGGCGCTGTGAAAACGAAGGCTTCAATGTGCTCAAGAACGGCGGCTTCGCTCTGGAACACGTGTACAGCCGGAATCCCACGGCGTCAAAATGCTACTGCCACATCATGCTCCTGGCCCACCTGATTCAACAGCTTCTCATCCGGGGTCGGCTCGGCGCGGTCTTTGAGGCCGTCTTCAAATCCTTCCGGCATTATGGCCAGAAACTCGCCCAATCCCTGGCTTCCTGTATCCTCCCTCTGGATCTGTCCATGCCCGGCCAGATCCGCTTCTCCACCGCCTGACGCCTCGGGCTGTCCACCGCCAGATTCGCCGCCGCCGTCCGACATGACCTCCCGATAACGCTCGCTTCCCCGCGTTGCTATGCCCCCGTTCGCACTTATGCCCACCATCCAGCCTCTCCCTCAGGCACTCCATTGCGACAATTCCGGTTTTCTGAATTTCTGGTCTCCGGGATGGACGCGCTCCTCCCAGTCGCGGTAGTAATACCGTTGGGACAGTGTTGTTGTTGTTGTTGTTGTTGGGCGCAGACCGAGTAGCCGGACGTGCTGTTCGGTCGCCAACGTCTCGCCGGTGCGGATATTCCGGTCGAAGATACCGATCTTCGTTCCGTCGGCGGCCAGCGCGAGTTTTTCCTCGCTCTGGCAAAGTTCCGCCGTGCGCTCGGCCACACGCTGTTCCAGACTGGCGTTGAGCGCGCGGATCTCCGCCTCTGCCCGCTTGAGCTCGTTAATGTCGCTGATCGCCACGCGGCAGACCGGCGCGCCGTCTTCCGCTTGAGCGGCAGTTGCCGAGAGATGCGCCCAAAAGGTCGCGCCGCCCGGCTTGACCAGCCGCAGGTCACATTGCTGGGGTTCCCCGGTCTCAAGGAGCTTATTTCGGTGACGATAGTAGATGTCCTGGTCATTCTTCAGGATGAAGCGGGTGATCGGCTGCTTGATCAGCGTGCCGCGGGCCGTGCCCAGCAGGGTGGTAACGGTGAGGTTGGCCTCGAGGATCAGCCCCTGCGCGGAAAGAGTGCAGTAGCCCACAGGAGCGAAATCGTAAAGATCGAGATAGCGCGCCCAGGAGGCTTCCAAGCCCGCCTGGGCCGCGCTCAGTTCTTCGTTCTGCATCTCCAGCTCGATCTGGTGGACCTGCAGCTCGTGAACGAGACGCGGGGTGTCAGGTGTCCCGCCTTCGCCAAGGCTACGGCGGGCATGCGCGTGTCGCGCTTTGAGGCGCTCTTCCGCGAGGCGGCGCAGATCGGAGGAGGTGGCGGTTGGGGCGGA
>CAJBSZ010000034.1 GCA_903958395.1 uncultured bacterium
CTACGAGGTGAGTTTTGCCAATATCGATGGCCTCCGGTCGCACGGTTACCTCGCCAAGTCGAAAGGAGCCACTTCGCTGCCGATCATGGTTTCCCAGCCCGGCATGGGGGTCCATCCGAACGGGTTGAAAGAATCTCGCTGGGTCATTGGTAACGCGAAGCTTGGTTTCCTGGCTCTCGACATGAGTGCCCACGACATGCCCCTCGAGAGGACTCCCGAGGACGATGCGAAGTGGAAAAAGAATGTGGGGTATCCCTACATCGGCAGCGATGACCGGATGACCTACTATTACCGGCATGTCTTCCTGGGCATGATCCGGGGGATTGATTACATGACTTCCCGTCCCGACTGGAACCACAAGGCGATTGTCAGCTCCGGGGCCAGCCAGGGCGGGGGGCTTGCCATCATCGCCGCCGCACTTGATCCGCGCGTCACGGCGGTGGTAGCCGTCGCGCCAGCGCTTGGCGAGCATACGGGCCCGATCTACGGACGGCCCGATGCGGCCCCGAACAACCTGATCATGGGGCGCGACAAGAAGACGCCGGATCCGAAGATCGTCGCGGCCACCGCCTACTACGATACCGTGAATTTCGCACGCTTTGTCAAGGTGCCGGTCCTGATGAGCAGCGGCCTGATCGACACGGCCTGTCCGCCGATGACCGTTCTCTCCATCTTCAACACGCTCAAGTGTCCCAAGCAAATTGATCTCATCCCTCTTATGGGCCATAACTCGGGTCCCCATTTCAAGGAGATTCGGAACCGTTTTCTGGTTGAACAGGCTGGCATTCCCGATCCATCGAAACAAGCAGAAGTCCCTGTCGTCATGGGTGCGCCGATCTACAAAAGAGAATAGGCTCGTGAGCCAAAAGGGAGAACTCAAATGAGTCAATCAAACATCGGAGGATGCAATCCATGCTGAATGTTGGAGCCGTCAGGAATCCCTTCCTGGTGCTGGACTACGACATGCGTGATCCGGCGGTGCTGCAGGCGCCCGGCGGGGGGTATCATCTTTTTTACACCCGGGTTACCCATGAGGTTCAAGAGGGTGATACGTGGACCCGCTCCAAGAACTGGAAGGTCGCCCAGGTCTTCACTCCGGACTTCGTGGAGTTTCGCGATGATCGCGAGATCTTCTCCAACGGCTTTGCCTCGCCCGGTGATCCGGTGCACTGGCACGGCCGCCTGCTGTTGCCGTTCCAGTCCTATCCGGTTCAGCCCAACCGGCTCTGTTATGCGGTTGGTTCGGAAGATGGCAAAACCTGGGAGGCGCCAACCCATTTCCTGGATGAGGCTCGTGCCTTGAAGTGGAATCTTGATGGCCGCCTTATCGACCCCTCGTTTGTGGTCTGCGGCGATACCCTCCATTGTTTCTTTGTCGGGTCGCAGGGCCTTGTCGCCGGGGCACGGGCAAACCTGCTCGGACACGCCACTACGCAAGATCCAGAGTTACTCTCGTGGACAATTCACAGCGTGGACGTGCCGCTCATGGGGATTACGCCCGAGGCACCGGATGGAGTTGAAAATGTCATGATTCTCCCCCGTGGCGGAGAATGGATGATGATCTTCAGCGAGGGCTTGCATGCCCAGCACTTGGCGTGGGCCAGTTCTCCGGATCTCCATCACTGGAAACGCGAAGGGTATATCACTATTCCCCGCCAGTCGTGGATGGCGCGCAAATACGGCGCGCCCTTTGTGTGGCAGGAGGAGGGTCGTTGGTTCATGGTCCTGATGGGCGAGGAAAATGGCGCCTCTCCAGCCCTCCTCAGGAATGGGACGTATCACACCCGCTTCGGTCTGCTGCACTCCAGTGATGGGTTGAACTGGACGCTCTGTCCGGAGTGAAAATAAGGAGTCCCCTGGGATGTGTGTTCAAGACTTAACGCTTTGGTATCACCGCCTCGCGACCTCCTTCAATGAGGCGCTTCCGCTCGGCAACGGGCGGCTGGGGGCGATGGTCTATGGCGGGGTGGATGAGGAACTGATCACCCTCAACCACGATACGCTCTGGTCGGGAATTCCCCGCGACTTCAGTGTTCCGGGCGGACGTGACGCGCTTTCCCGTGCCCGCGAGGCACTTTTTCAACGGGACTTTGTCGCCGCCGAGAAATTCTGCCGCAAACTGCAAGGTCCCTACGGGCAGTCCTATCTTCCCATGGGCAGTCTGCGGCTCCGTTTTCCGTCCACGGGTGATTGTCCCGGTGGCGTTCACTATGAGAGACGTCTCGATCTCAACACCGCAACGGCCACGGTGTCATTCGCGAGGGCCGGGGTACGCCAGACCCGTGAATATTTCACCAGCGCTCCCGACCAGGTTCTCGTGGCCCGTTTATGCGCAGACAAACCAGGCAGCCTATCCTTTACGGCTACCCTCGACAGCCTGTTGCGGGGTGGGGCGTCGGCCCTGAACCAGCGGGCCTTGATCTACCGCGGCGAAGCTCCCGTCCACATGGATCCGGTGGGGTATCGCAAGGGCATCCGGTACGGTGATGAACTGGCGGGAGGAACGTCTGGCGTGGTGGAAGAGGGGCTATCCTTCGCCATTGAACTTCGGGCAACCCTGGTGGGGGGGCGGTCGTCGTGTGACGAGACTGGTCTGCATATTGAGGGGGCTGACGAAGTGATCCTGACTCTTGCCGCCGCCACCATCTTCTCCGATCATCGCACGCCGCCCAGGAGGGCGACGAACGACCCTGCACGGCATACGACTGCGACCCTTGATGCCATCGAGAATATGCCCTTTTCAAGCCTTGTTGAGCGGCACCGGGCTGATTATATGAACCTTTTCAATCGTTGTACCCTCGATTTGTATGGCGATGCGGAGCAGGGATGTGAGGCGGGGAGGAGCCTGCCCACTGATGAACGGCTTGTCCGCTTCGCGGCCGGGGCTGCTGATCTGTCGCTCATCACCCTTCTCTTCCAGTATGGCCGATACCTGCTCATCTCATCCTCTCGTGCGGGAACCCTACCCGCCAACCTGCAGGGTATCTGGAATGAAATCCTTCATCCGCCGTGGTGCTCAGGCTGGACGATCAACATCAACACACAGATGAACTACTGGCCGGCTGAAGTGACGGGCCTCGGAGAATGTCACGCACCTCTGTTTGACTTGGTGGATACCTTGGTCGAGACGGGTGGAAAGGTGGCAAGTGATGTTTATGGTTGCCGGGGGTGGGTGGCCCATCACAATACGGATCTCTGGGGCATTGCGGTGGCGGTGGGGGATTACGGGCACGGCAACCCCAAGTGGTCCAACTGGCCCATGGGCGGAGCCTGGCTCTGTCAGCACCTGTGGGAGCATTACTGCTTCACCGGTGACCGAGAGTTTCTCCGATCCCGCGCCTATCCCCGTCTCCGTGAAGCGTCATGGTTCATGCTCGATTGGCTCGTGCCCATGGAGCGGGAAGGGTGCAACTGGCTTGTGACCGCGCCGTCAACCTCGCCCGAGAACACTTGGCGGACCGCCGACGGACAGGCGGCCGGGGTGAGTATTGCCACGACCATGGACATGGCCATCATCCGTGAACTCTTCACGTCCTGCCGGGAAGCAAGCCGCATCCTCCAGTGCGATGATGAACTGGGGCGTACGCTGGACGAGGCGCTCGGCCGCCTGCCACCGATGCAGGTGGGCCGGCATGGGCAACTTCAGGAGTGGCTCGATGACCTCGATGATCCCGCCGATCACCATCGCCATATCTCACACCTTTACGGACTTCATCCCGGCACACAAATAACACGCAAGACTCCGTCGCTCATGGCCGCGGCCAGGCGCACTCTTCAACAACGGGGGGATGAGGGCACGGGGTGGTCGCTTGCCTGGAAGATTAATTTCCATGCGCGGCTTGGTGATGGGAATCGCGCCTATGCTTTGATTCAAAGACTTTTCACGCCGGTATCCGGAGTGCAAAGTGATGTGCCTGCGGAAGGAGGTGGACTCTATCCCAACCTTTTTGACGCCCATCCCCCGTTCCAAATTGATGGCAACTTCGGGTTCACTGCGGGGGTGGCCGAGATGTTGTTGCAGAGCCATGAAAAAAATGATGATGAATGGAAACAGGGGAAAGAAATGGGAGATTCCTCATTCCTAAATCATAATTCATCCTTCATCATTTCCCTGCTGCCTGCTTTGCCAAAAGCCTTGCCCAGCGGCAAAGTGACCGGTCTGCGTGCCCGTGGCGGCTTCATGGTGGATATTGAGTGGAAAGATGGAAAGGTCACCCGCTACAGTATTGTTTCCTCCCAGCCGTGCATGATCAACGTCAGGGTCAACGGCGAGGACACAGCCGTGCTGACTGAGAAGCAATAAGTTGGTGCGGAAATGGTTCACAATTGTATCAAACTCAATGATGTGCTGCAGATAACTCTCCTGCTGGACTGGAACAGGTAGAGTTGACCTGTGCATGGATGTTGTGCATGGGGATGTTGTTGACTTATTCTTGTGAATCCTAGAAATATAGTAGTTAAGAAGAGGCCGGTCGTTCCCGCCTTATTCTCGCCCGATGAGGCTACGGTTCGTCGTTTTTACCTGGACCTAAGCCCATCAGTGAAGCGTCCCCTGCAGGTCGTGTGCGGGGGACTGGAGCGTTGCTCTCCGGGCTATGCCATCCGTCGCGAAACCTTCCCGTTCTACTCCTTGGAATATGTCGTGCGTGGTCGTGGAAAGTTGACGCTAAAGGGGCGTTCCCAGGCGGTGAAGCCAGGGTGCCTCTTTTCCTATGGCCCGGGGGTTCCGCGGTACATCACTGCGGATTCGGCCAATCCACTTGTGAAGTACTTTGTGGAATTCACAGGAACTAGGGCGACCGCGTTGATGAAAGCCTGTAAGATGTCGCCCGGTAGTGTCCTCGATGTCTTTCCGCAGCACGCTTTGCAATCGCTGTTTGACGAGATAATAGAGAACGGGTTGCGAATGGTCCCAGGAAACGCTGAACTCTGCGTGAAACTTTTGGAGTGCCTGGCATTGAAAATTGCCGGCGCAAGCGAGGCTGTTAAGGGGGCGGAGTCCCTGGCCTTTGCCGCCTATGTGCAATGCCGCTGCCATATCGAGAAGCACTATCTAAGGTTGAGGACGTTGCAACAGATCGCTAGCGAATGCCAGATCAGCAACGCCTACCTATGCCGATTGTACCGGCGTTATGATCATCAGAGCCCTTACCAACACCTGTTGCGGTTGAAAATTAACTTTGCCGCCGGCCGGTTACAGGAATCCGTGGCTCTCGTCAAGGAGGTGGCTAAAGAAGCCGGTTTCGATGATGCCCTTCATTCCTCCCGTGTCTTTCACTCCCTGTCGGGACTTTCACCCGTTGCGTTTCGTCGGCTACGGTCTGTTTGAAACGTCGGATGTCGGAATGGAGGCCAAGGACGGTGCGGCGTTATCAGCCATTTGGAAGAGGAAACCGTCGAGGGGGCGAGGGAGTGTCGTCCGTCGTTTTGTGGCCGACTTGTTAGCCGTTTCTGATATGCTGTTTCCGGTCGAGCCCAAAGGCATTTCAGGATCGGAGTCTTATGAATAGTCAGGAAGTTACGCTCCGCCGGCGGGAGGCGGAGGTCAAAGCGGGACAGGAGTCCCTTGCCCATGCGTTGACGAAAACCCTCGTGTTGCTCCCTCACAAGGGCAATTGCAAGTGCGGCATGATGTTGACGGAGCAGGACAGGAGCACGAAGACGGAAACCTATCTCTGCCCCCGTTGCGGAAAATCAGGCCACTTGGTGCCAGTGCTTGCCGTTCCCCAAAAGAAGGGCTGTCAGGAGAAGTCATGACATTGCCATGGCCGCCTATGCGCTTCCAAAGGATTTTCACAGGGACCCCGCTGATCGGATTCTTGCGGCCACCGCCAAACATCTCAATCTCACACTGATCACTGCGAATGAGCGTATTCTTTCCTTGACCTGTGTTCACACCGTCGACGCACGGAAGTGATGGCGGACTGCGTGGCGTCTCAGGGCTCGCCCGTCCCGGAACCCTCCACCAACAGCCTGTTGTTGGTTGGCGCTGGTTTGTAGCTTGAGGACGATGGTGATAGGCAAGTTGTTATCCGTGCATTATGTCGTTCATCCTCATAACTGAAAATGCGTTATGCGCAATAAAGCATGCGTCGCCTCGATACTGTAAGATCAGCGGGTGCGGCGCGGCTACGGGGGCGCCAGGGGATTACTACAGGGGCTTCGCTCTTTCTCGCATGATCCGTCTTCTGTAGTAGCCGCCGTCCCGGCGGCATATTTCGTGTCGGTCACTTCGGCGGCCACCTTACCCTCATTTTGA
>CAJBSZ010000035.1 GCA_903958395.1 uncultured bacterium
ACCGAGGCCAACCACTGAATAAGAGGCGCCGGAAATATCCACCGCAATATAGGTGTCGCGGGGAACCGCGCCAGAAGACGTCCCCTTCGTTACTGGACAGGTAACCTCCGGAACCGGGCCGGGCGGGTTTCCCTCGCCAATCGCTGGGAATGCGGAAATGCGAAGCCGGGCGGCTCCCAGAGGAATCAGGTTGACGGTTTCCAATGCTCCATCTGACATCACTGGGCTCTGCGGAAGCGGTAGCACTACATTTTCCGAGTCCGCCACCCACTGTGGCACCCGCTTGGCTTTGACCCGCAGTTCGATTGGCGCGGTTTCCGGCGTAAAGGGATTGACGGCAACCGGCCCTTCCCTACGCACCACTTCGATATCCGGCTTTGGGGAATTAAGTACCAGCCCATAGTTCCACGGCTTGGTGGCAGTCACCTTCCACTGCGGCCAGGCATCCGTGCCAGGATCCCATGTACCACCGAAATTGTCCTTCTCCCATTTCTCACCCAGGTTCAGCGAGAACCACAAAGGTCCATATCCGACAGAAATGGAATTCTTGTTGGCCGTCCAAACACGCGTTTCGACATGCATCGGCATCCGCCAGACAATCCTGTCGCCATCGGTCCAATCCCGTTTGAGGATAACATAACCGGGCGTTTCCGCCTTGAATTCCACGGGTTGCTCATTTATTGACAGGGTCGGATCTACACACCAGCTCGGGATGCGCAGATAGAGCGGAAAACGGACCGGCTTCGGCGTGGAGAGCTTGAACGTCACCGTATCGGCAAAAGGATAATCGGTAGATTCTTTCAGCTTCACTTCGATGCCGTTCCCCACCTTCGCCTTGACTTCGGAAGCAGAATAGAGCATCGCGCAGAGTCCCTTATCATGGGTCGCCAGCCAAAGTTCACCGGCGTAATAGGGCCAGCCCATGCCATGATTGTGCGCACAGCAGGCGTATTGGCTTGTTCCAGCCTTGTAGGCCAGCATGGCCAGTTCCCTGTTCTGGAATTGCCCACTCTCTTTGGGCACATCATCCAACTGAATGACATTGGCGGGGGTGGCGTAACGAATCGCCTTGTGATCCGGCGTAAGATTGGCTGGAAACGAGTTGAAGGCAATCTCCTCATTGCGATCCGCCCAGACAGGATTACCGGAAAGTTTCGTCATCGACTCGAACGTCAACATGTATTCAACAAAACTGCAGGCATCCATTCCATGCCGCGGGTCACCAAACCCCTTCCGGCAATTCTCGTCACCGGCAATACCACCGCCGGGAAATTGCCCATGTTCTTCCATGATCTGCTGATAATGTTTTTCCGGTATAGCCAACAAAGACGGATCGCCAGCCTGTTGCCAATATTCACCTGGCTGACGGATGCCCTGGGCGATATTGACAGTATGCCTCGAACAGAATTTAGGGGTCCAGTTCTTGGAATTTTGCTGAACCTTGGTGGCAAGGTTCAGCAACCATGGTTCGCCCGTGATATTGTAGAACCAGTAAATGTTGTTCAGCAAATCACAGCACCGAAAGCCACCCCACGCTCTATTAAAATATTCGACGGAAAATGTATCCAGGAACTTGTAATACTTGAGGAGGCACTGGACGGCTTTCTCATCGCGCGAAAACTCATAATAGGATCTCAAGGCATAAAGCATGGGCATATGCGTATAGGAGTCCTCAAATTCACCACTGAACGTCTTCGGCCTGCTGATGTTGGGGCCAAAATACCCATCAGCATCCTGGGTCGCCATGACACCCGTCATCCATTTGTGCGCATTGGCGATCATGGCGGGGTCGTTCCGGACATACGCTAAGCTGACATAACCGCGCAACCAGTAGGACACCCAGAAAGGGGTGTCTATAAAACTGAAAGCCGACTCCCGATGGATCCAGCCTGTCTTGTCGAATTTGGCATACTTCGAGACTTCCTCAATGCGCCCGGCAAGACCATCAGCATCCAATTCCAATTGCTTACGGAGCCATCCACCGGGGACAACGTTTCCGACAGGGAGTTTCATGAACGGCACCGCCTGCAACGGCGCCCGATTCTGCACATACCACCCATCACGACCAGAAGCCTTTACTTCACGGATCACCCGGACAACCATTTTCTCTTGCAGCTCGTTCTGCACGGTTGGCTCGGGCACCCGCTCCGCAATGGCCGACACCGACATCAGACAACCTAACGCTATCGCGATTTCCCTCATCAATCCCTCATCTTTCAAATTTCGTGATCATTGTTGCCTCGAAACAACATTGCTGCAATTCCCATAAACAGGGGAGGCGAGAGGGGCTCATCCCTATCTGGATTTTATTATTACGACCCCGGCGTTCTTTTCATAAGCGCTTCGATGGTGAAATCGAATTTTCCCTCTTCCGGCTCGTGGGCCGCCCAGAACACATAAAAGGGAATGGTATTCAGTCCCATCGCCTTGGCCATCTGGATACGATGACGCCAGTACACGGGAGGAATCCGTGACGGATGCATCTCGCCACCCCGGATCTGGAACGGCTTGCCGTCCAGCAGGAACTCGGAATTGTTCGTCCCTCCAAACGTGAACGTATGCGCCTGCGCAAGGATATCCGGTGAGTTCGCAACTGACTCCGATGCAAACGCCTGAAACAGACTCCCCGCCACCATCGCCACCACTAAAATGATTGGGTTCATTGTATAATTTCCCCGTTTCCCTTAACCCAGAAGAGTTTGAACAGAAGCCGCAAAAGTCGCAAAGCAGAAGTCTTCTTTACCGCTTCCGGCGGAAAAAAATACTCCTTCGCGTTCTTTGCGGCTTCTGTTCCAATCCTCTAAATTGTTACAACCCTGATAGATCCGAACACCACACCTCGTTGAGGGCATCACTTGTCGCGCGGTTGTAGTACAAACGCTTTCCATTCCTCGAAAAGGATGGATTGACATGGGCCCGCATCTCCCAGGTCACACTCTGAAAACAATGCGACATGATGGTTGCCGTGACCTTCGTTGAGCCCTTCCTGTAAAGGTAAAGAAAGGGATCCGTGTTATACCACGATTCCCCCGCGAAAAAGCGCTTGTCGGGACTCATGGTGTTGTGCGTCGCAGCCCCGGCAAGGGTTTCAATCCATTTTCCGTCGCGGGTCCAGCGCCTGATCGAGTTGTCGTTCTCCAAACCATCCTGCACCGCCCGGTCATTCCCGAAAATGGACTGATGGTCGTCATACCAGTTGAAGTGCATCGGCTTTTTCCCAAAGAAAACCACATCGGTGAAATCGGGACGGAACGAGAACAAATACTCGCCGATAGGAGCCTTGGGTTTATTGCTTTGGAGACAGAGGGCAATATACAAGCCGTCTTTCGACCAGGTTGGGTGGGTGATGACCCAGTAGGCGGGATCCTTCATATCAGGCATTTTGGCGGCATACTTCACAAAATCACGCTCATCACACACTTTGCTTATCTTCCCTGTCGCGGTATCGAGCACGAAAAGCCCCCTTCCAAATTGGGCCCGAGTGCCAAGACCGTACAAGAGCACCTTCCCCCTCACCGGCTCATGAAGGACTTCCAATCCGGGATAGGGGCCGAATTCAACCGTCCCGTTGATATTGATAATCGCCGATGCCGTCTGTTTCCCATCGAAACACGCGGCCACCTGGATTCGCTCGTTGTCAAGCCAGGCGATTCCGCCTGCATTGTGCACCCACAGATTCTTATAATCGATGATCTTGGTGTGCCCCGATAAATCTCTACGGCAATACCATATTGAACCCGCTCCTCCGCCACCGTCCTTCGGGCTTCGCGTCCACCTCGCATAGAGGATCTTGGTTCCGTCCGGGCTTTCCGGCGAGACATCGTAAGAACCTATGCCAGCAAACGCTCCTTCCGGCGAAACGCGCACGCTTCGGAGGCGTTCGGCGGTATCCGCCCCCATCATGACCAGCGGGAAAATAAATCCAGCCACCGCGCTCATTACCAGCCTCGCGAAACGGCGTGAATAGCACGAAATTAATGTGTTCATCGTGACCCTTTTTGCCCTTCAAGTCCCTATTATTGATGCGGCCCCGAAAAACGGCAATTCCCATAAACAGGGGAGGCGGAAGAAGAAGGCGCTGTGTGACGAAAAGAGAATAGTTTGAACAGCTGTTCAAATTTCTTATTCTTTTCTTGATTTCGCAACTACCTGATCTTGAACACAGTCCCACGCGGATTGTAAATAATGCCGACCTGCGAAATCTGCACTGCATCCGCAAGCCCGTCGTGGTTCAAGTCCACCACGCTCTGGGAATAGTTCGTCAGACTCGGCGGCATGTTGGTCCAGATTTTGACATCATCCAGGTACGCGGCGCCAGCCCCGGCGCTGAAGCTTATCCCCTGATAACGTTCCACACGCGACACAAACGGCACCTGCTGGCGCAGGAGTTGCCCGTTCAGGAAAAACGCCACCTTTTGCGCCGTGAAATCCTCGAAGACCGACACGCGGAACCAGGTTCCGGTCGCCGCTATTGGTGCCTGATTTCCCAATGCGTCGGTGGCGCATTCTTCCCAGGCGTTGGAGTTCCAGACCACCACATGGTTGTTCGTATTCACAAAAAACACCACCGCCCGGTTCGCGTTAGTCGCCGGATAGGGAATCCCGGGATACTTGACCGCACTGTCGTTCAAATACATGTCAGTCCAGACTTTCTTCAGATCCTCCGCGCCGCTCACCGTATTCGACAACGCGGTATTGGCCACCACCTTCGCCGCCTTGAACCCTGAGTTGGTTACCGCCCCCTGCACAATAGACCGCCCATCCGAGGCGCCCCACCCCGCTCCGCCGCACAGAACCAACGGCAGATTCATGGGATAAGCTTCAAAATCATCCGTGTGGTTCAGCAACGATGCCGTGATCGCCGTTCCGCATTTAGAATCCAAAGTGAACGTCCCGGTCATCGTTACCCCGTTTGCCGTCACGGACCCATTCACCACCTGCACCAGGCCGCCCGACCCGATCATCAATCCGCTAAAATTCGCCGCCGTGTTGCTGATCGTCAGCAGCCCGCCCGCCGCAATACTCACCTGCCCCGTCACCGTGAACTGGCCCGAGGCGACCTCCACCATGCCCGTCGTCACCGTCATCGCCCCCTGGAACGTCAGGTTCGTCGCGTTGGCAGCAAGGACGGCGCCGATCAGGGTCACCCCGTTCGACAAGGCCAGCGAGGTGGCATAGGTTCCATTGCTCACCACGATCCGACCGCCCACCGGAGCCGCCGCCACCGCGGCGGCGAAGGTCGAATAGTCGCCTGGGACGACTTTGGCAAGGCCGCCGTACTGCATGATCTCCACGGCGTCCGGCATCCCGTCCCCGTCAAGATCGGTTGTGGACGACAGGTTCGTCAATGACGACGGAATCGAGTTGCTGACGTAAACGTTGTCAACATAGCCGGTACTGGCGGCGCCGCTATTGAACCGGAGCCCGGAATAGGCGCTTGCGCTTGTGTTGATAAAGGGGAGATTCAGACGCAGGAGTTGCCCATTCAGGAACACCGCCACATTGGTGTTCGCAAAGTCCTCGTAGACACTCACAGTGGCCCACACCCCGCTGGACAACCCTGTCACAGCCAATCCCCGGGCATTGTTGGTACAGAAATCCCACCCGTTGCTCGCGGTATTATACACCACGGCGTACCCGTTCGTCGTCACCCCCACCATCACCACAGCGGAGGAATTGACCAGGGGCAATGACGAAGGAACCAGCCGCGTCGCATCGCAGATCTGGAATTCCGTCCAGACCTGGCCGTCCGCCCCCACCGGCACGGCATTTGTTGCCGCCGTATTCGGGGGTAGCGCCCCCAGTTTTGTCACCTCGCCGAAAACATTGCTCGACACGGTCACGCTGGCATCAGCGCCCCAACCGCCTTGCCCTGACAGGGTCGAGCCGTAAACGTAGGACTCAAAATTGTCCCACAGCGGCACTGCCGCCAGCGACTTCCCCACCAGTCCCAACACGAGGATCCCCAGCAAACCCAACTTTATTTTTTTTGCCTTCATTTTCGCCGCCCCCTCCAACGTTGACGAAGAGAGCTATTAGTAGATTTCGACGATCATGCCTGTCGGGGACACAAGTTTCACCTGACCATTATTCACGACGGCTTGTGAATAGGATCGCCCGCCTGTAATCACCCAACCCGGAAGACTGCCGTTGGATGAAGCGGCACCTGCTCCGGCTCCAAAGGTGAACAACACATACGTACTGGGCAATGAACCGGATACCTGGGTGACTTGCACCGTCGCCACCGTGGGCAACGACAGCGTGCCAGCCACATTAATGCCATTGTTCGTGGTGGCATTGTAGTACGAGTGGACCACAGCACCCGGACTCAAGGTCAGATTGTTGCTAAATGACAGTACCCCACCACCACTCGTGTCCCCGCCGGAAACCCCGGCACCAGCGGCCACCACCACCGAACCGGTAACCACCCCGTTCCCCGCCAGGATCTGGTTCGTGAGGGTGTAGGGGGCATAGGCGCTCACATCGAACACCGCGCCACTCGACACACTGACCACGGCCGAGTTGCTAATCGAGCCAGCGGCCGTCAGCTTCAACACACCATTACTGACCGTCGTCGCGCCGCTATAGGTGTTGTTCGAGGTCAGCACCATCGTACCGACACCCAGTTTGGTCAACGCCCCCGTTCCGGCCACAACGATGGCATTCGTCACGGTGTACCCGACCGTATCAAGGGAGGCGGCGGTCGTATTGGTCCAGACGGCGCCGGAAATCAGGTTCCCGTTCCTGGTGGCATGCAGGGTGCCGCCATTGAAGTTCAACTGGGCATCGGGAACGGTCACGTTGACGTTGGCCACATACACGTCGCCGCCATAAATGTTGAGTGCCGACCCGACGCCGCCGAGCGCCACACTACTGCAGTTGGTCAGGATACCGCCGCTGGACACGGTCATCCAGTTGCCCGTGGAGCCGGCCTGGCCGTTGGTCAGCGCCTTGTTGCCGAGATCCCAGCGTGCGTTGCCGCCGGCGATGACGACATAGTTGCTGTTGACAACGTAGGTGCCAGCGTTGGCGCCAATGTACGAGGCTAACGTGCTAAACACTTGGCCGCCGTTGGTGATAACCATGTAGTTGTTAAGCGCGGCATCGGTGCCAGCGGCAATGCCAACGTAAAGAGAACCCACGTTGGTCACCATACCGCAGTTGTCCACCGTCAGCGAATTGCCTATGCCACGATAGGCAATCTGAATAGTTGCGCCGCCCCCGTTCCACAACGAGCCGAGGTCACCCACATAGGCCGAGTTGCCGTTGGCGCCACCAATGTCGCCGATATACGAGGTGGAGCCGGTGTATAACTTGCCGCCATTGGTGATGATCAAGGAGTTACCAGCTGTCCCATAGCCCAAGTAGATCCGAGGCAAATTGGTCACGATGCCGCTGTTTATGGTCAACGTATTGGAGATGCCTGAGAATGATATTGAGTGCCCAACATCCCACTTCGAGTTCGCACCGGTGACAAGTACCTGATTGGTCTTGGTCGTAGCTGATGTACCAATGTACGTCCCAAAGGTAGAGGGAGAGGCAGTCATGTTGGTGCCAAAGAGGGTGCCGCCATTGGTAATGATCAACGCGGCGCCTGACCCGTTCATGGTGAGGCTGGCCGTGTTGGTGATCATCCCGCCATTAACCGTCAACGTTCCGCCGCTCACAGTCGTCGCGCCGGTGTAAGCGTTCGTGCCGGTCAGGGTCAGTGTGCCGGCCCCGGTCTTGGTCAGGACATTAGACCCCGCGATGGAGGTGATGTTGCTGTTGATCGTGATGTTACCGCTGGCGTTGCCCACGCCGATGGTCAGGTTGGTGCCCATCGTGATGGGCGTGTTGAGGGTGAACGTGCTGAGCCCGGCATTGGTGATCACCGGCATGGTGGTCGTCGCGTTGGTGAACAGCAGGGAACTGCCCCCGGACGCCGAGAGGTTCACGGTCTGGTCCGTCGCCTGCCACATCTGGTTGAGCAGGAACGCGCCGGAAAGGTTGTTGACGCTGTCGTCCGTGCCCGCCGGGTTGAAGACGATCACCGCGTCGGAAGCGCCGGCGAGGGGCTTAGTGCCCGTCCAGCTTCCGTCCTCGGACCAGTTACCGGACGCCGAATTGGTGTAGTTGGCCGCCTGAGCTGATGAGCAGAACACGACCGCCGCCATTGCCAGGAACATAAGTTTAAAGATCCGATTCATCTTGCACCTCCTTGACATTGTACCCCCACTTGCAGGACACCGGTTTAACGGCGCCACTCGTTTTATACGTCAATATAATACGCCTAAGGCGCCATCCCGTCACCTCCCATAAAAGGGGGAGGCGGCGGGGGGGGCGCATCTGCGATTCGGTGCGGCTCAGCCGGAGGCTTCGCCCTACCATGCAGGAACCGAATCTGGGTTTGGTAGGGCGAACCGTCCCGGTGAGCCGCTATTACAGCGGTTATACCTAATCGCAGATGCGCCCGCGGCGGGGGGGTGCGATTTCTTGGTCCTGTGGCCAAAACGGCGGAAATGGGAGGAGGGAAGAAGAGTTTGAACAACCAGAAGGATTGTTTACACACACGGCTCACCGGGACGGTTCGCCCTACCAAAAATACAAATTCAGGCAACACTTGATTTAATCAGGTAGGGCGAGGCGTCCCTGCCGAGCCGTCTTGATGCCAAGACAAAGAGATAAAGGGCTATCCACTTCACTCACCCCCCTACAATCCCTTGTATATCCAAAATCAATTAAAGATTCACCACCCGCCGAGTACGGCTAGCAGCCTGTTGAAAAACTTGCGGACGGCGTGGCAGCCGTCCCTCCCGATGCAAAATGTCCCTGTATTCGGGAGGGCGCGGTGCCACCCGCGCCGCCTTGATGCCGGGGTGCCGCCGGGGACTGTCCCTATTCCCGTGTGCATTCGCTCAAGGTAGGGCCGGGTTTATCCCGGCCACGCTTGTAGCCGGCATGAAGCCGGCTCTACCTGTCCTTCGGATGTTTATTTCACGGTGTATGACTTACCCAATGAACGTGTCTGACAGGACACCAGTTTGGTACTCCAAGCGGGTGGTGAATCCGAGTTCCCCGGTTCAGGGGTGCCTTAGGGTGTTAGTAATGTGGAAGATTTAGGGTCGTCACCCTGAAGCCGACGCTTGACGCGGGCACATCATGTATCACATACTGTGCCACATGAAGACAGCCACGATTCGACAAGTCCGCCACGACTTCAGCACCGTGCTGGCGTGGGTCGCCAAAGGGGAAGAGGTTACGGTGTTGAACCGGATCCATCCCGTCGCCCGGATCTGCCCGCCGCGCCTCCAGCCGCATGCCAAATGCAAGATGCCGGACTTCGCCAAGCGTGCCAAAGCCATATTCGGGAATAAGATCATCCCTAATGCGGTGTTGCAGGAGCGGGAGAAAAGCAAATGGTAGTTTATGCCGACACCAGTTTCCTCTTCTCGCTCTACGCACAGGACATGAACACGGCCAAGGCATCCCGGATCGCGTCCACCCTTGACGCCCCGCTCGCCCTCACCCCCTTACAGCGGCACGAACTCCGCAATGCCTTTCGCCTGGCGGTGTTTCGCGGCGATATCACCTTGCCGCAAAGCCAGAGCCTATTGGACATGCTGGATGCCGACATCAAGATGGGTTCACTGGCCGAAACCCCGGTTGCCTGGGCGGAAGTCTATGCCGAGGCCGAAGCTTTGAGCGCGGCCCATTCAGAAGTCCTCGGAACACGCGCCTTTGACGTGTTGCACGTGGCGGCGGCGTCCACTCTCGGGGCCAAAGTCTTCTACACCTTCGACATCCGCCAAAAGGCCCTAGCCGAGAAAGCCGGTCTAAAAGTCAATCCGCAGTAGAAGGGCGGGCTTCCCCGGCACCTGCCAGGGAGCCTGTGCCTGCCCCACCCCGCAGAAACTTAAGCGCTTCAATAGACCATCACTTCCACCAGCTTGAATTTCGGATTGGCCGCGTTCTTGACAGCGGTCACCTTGATATACCGCATCTTGGCAGGCAGGAACTCATAGCTGTAGCCCTCCTTCGAAGCCAGCACCTTGTTCTCGCTTTGATCCTGGAGTAAGGTCCAGTTCTTGCCGTCAGCCGAGCCTTCCAGGATGTAGCAATAGGCCTGTCGCGGCTCGCCGTAATGGGGCACCACGATGACCCGGCTCACATCCACAATCTTGCCCAAATCCACATTGATCCACGCGGGAGACCACGCGGGATCGGCCTCCCAATACTCATGCGTATTCCCGCGCTTCCCATCGGTCACAAACCGGCGGAGGCTCCGGTTCTGGGAGACGGATGAATTATAGCCACCGGTGGACAAAGACCGTTCAACCTGGCTCGCCTCGTGCAGGGCCTTACGTTCTTCTGTTCAAACTCTTCTCTTTGGTTCCGGCCATGCCGGGTTAGGCGCGGTGTAGGACCAAGTTTCCCCGCACACGCTCCCCTTCGGGGAAGCGCGTCCTACAACGAATGGCTAAACAGTATTTCCAGGAATTCCTCGCCAATTTCATGCGTCGGATGAAACGCCTCCGAACCGACGTACTGGTAAAGGCTCGCGAGTAACTGTCGCGCAGCAGGATCCTTGGTCATGGCGGGCAGATTGAACCCGCACACCAGCAACTGGCCGGCACCCACGCGGCTTTCAAAAACAATGCCAAGCTTGTGGTTCCGCGCAAAGTTGTCAATTACCTGCACGGCTGGACGGAAATCCGCCGGCATATCGTCCAGAATGAAAGCCTGGGACCGTTGCATCAACTCATACCATTGCCAGTTGGTATGGAACTCGGTCGGAAATTGGGCGAACAGAGGATGTTTTGGATCAAGAACCAGCCCCATTGTTCTGTATTTCTCCCGCTTGGCCCATACCGGACTCCAGAATATCGGCGGGAACTGGCCCCGTATCACGCAGTTCGTGTTTACTGCGGACGGGAAATAGACCACCTTCCGGCCCTGGGCGAGCGCGGCTTTCGCCTGATCCCATTTCCCGCATACCGACACGTCTGCAGGGGAGACGGCAACGGTGTTGGCCGGATACACCCAGATCTCCCAGTCGTTGACGAACTTCCCGACTGAGACCGTGACCTTGAGTTTATCGGGCGCTTCGGCTTTGGCCAGCGAAGCCTTGATGGCCCCGAGCGGCGTCAACGCGCCCGCAGCAATATCCTTTACCGGCAATGCGCCTGCGGCGATTTCACGCCCTTGCCCATCCGTAATCGTCCACACCGGTTTCGCGCGGGCGAGGTCAGTCGCACCATAATGAGCAAGTTCAACCGTGGCCTCAAAGGGTTCGTCCACCGTGTACGTCCGTTTCGGCATCCGCAACAGCGGCACGGTCGGGCCGCAATACCGGGAGAAGGCTTCCGGGGTAATGAATCCCTTTGAGTCCCAGAACGCATCGAGCGGCCCGACAATCGCGGTGCCTTGCGCCGGATAATCGTGGAGATCAAGCAAGCCGAATCCGGCACAACCGGACGTACGCAGCACCGCCTCGATTTCCTCCTTGTACAACAGCGTGGCGAATTTTCCACTGGCCTGCACAAATTGGGGCTGGAGATCGAGCAGATGCTTCCGCGCGAGATCGTCGCGGATGAGTTCATAGTTTTTCAACCTCATTACGCCCGTCCATTTCCCTATCTCGTTGAAGTCTGGCCAGTACAGCCATTGGCCGACTTCATGGCCTATCACCGGAAACGGATCCTTAGCCACAACCTCCCCGCAGTCGTTCAACGTGCCGGGATTACAGGCCCGCTTCCCAAAGGATGCCACCGTGAACTGACGATTGGCGGTCTTCAACTTCCGGGATGTGGGCGAGGAATAGAGGCGGCGTGTGTCACGATTCCGGAGCATGTCCACCCACCGGGTCAGCACAGCCTCGTCGCCTTCAAACTCGTTACCAAGGGCCATCAAGCAGAACGACGGATGGTTTCCGTAAGCATCCACGATCCGCTTGAATTCCGCCTCAATGAACGCATCCCGCCGGGAATCCTTCCCGGCCGGCACATTGCACATCGGGCCTTCGGCCTGGATGATCATGCCTTCTTCATCGGCGGCCACGAAGCCCGCCTCGGGGGGACACCACGAATGGAACCGGATGTGGTTCATGCCATACGACTTCATGATGCGGTAAATCCGTCGCCACGGCTCGGGATCAGTCGGCGGATAGCCGGTCAACGGCCAGGCGGAGGATTCCACCACGCCGCGCAGATAAATCGGGCGCCCGTTCATCGTGAACTGTTTGCCTGTCGCCGAGAAATTGCGCATTCCGAAGCGGATGACATAGGGTTCAGGGTTCAGGGTTCGGGATTCAGGGTTGACACCAAGCCTCAATGCGAATTCATAGAGGTGTGGCTCATACTCATTCCACAGTTTGGCATCAGGCCCGAGATTAATCTCAAGTTCAACTTGTCCCCCCTTCTCATCCCAGGACACCGCAGTTTCAATTTTCATGCCAGTGACCGGATGTTTTCCCTCCAATTTCCCTTCCGCCCCCCGAACCCAGAACCCTGAACCCTCGATTCTCCCGGCCCCCTTCTGTCCGGTCGCATTACCGATCCGCACCTTCAGTCGCGCTTTCTTGCCAGCCACATCGGGATAGACCTGCACCTCATCGAGCCATACTGGCGGCGTGGCGGCCAGTTCGATGCGCCCGACGATCCCGTTCATATTGCCATCGGTGCCGCCGAACAGGGCCGACACAAAGTTGCCCAGAACAATCTTGACGGTGTTATCCACGCAGATCGTCAGCCGGTGTTTGCCGGGCGTCACATCAATGCCGAAATCGTAGACATGCGGGGCAATCAGGCTGTCCTGCGTGCCAATGCGTTTGCCGTCGAGCCAGACGATCGTGACCCAGCGGCACCGCTCCAGGAACAACGTGACGTGTTTACCGGCCCACCCGGCGGGAATCTCGATATCGCGCTGATACCAGGCCGGCCCAGCGTAGTGATTCAACCGATACGGCCCGATCAGCGTCGGGGCATTAGTATTCTTCGGGCCGAGTCCTGCGTCATCAATCGTGCCCGGCAACTGAATTGTTCCCGGCAAATCGTGCGCATAAGCCGCCGCATTCGTGCCGGCGATTTCAAACCGCCACTCACCGGCAAGCGGAATTACGTTGGCAGCATTCACCGATGCAAATGCGGAAGCCAACATGAGAATGATCATCGCAAACGGATGTTTTGTCATTTATATCATCTCCTTTTAATTTGAACAGAAGTCGCAAAGACGCGAAGGAATAATGTTTTTCCGCCGGAGGCGGGGCAGAAACGCTTCCTTTGCGAACTTCGCGACCTGCCCTGAGCTTGCCTGCTGTGAGCCTGCCGAACCCGTCGAAGGGGCTTCTGTTCAAACTCCCCATATTGGTTCCTGCAATGCTGGTTTAAGTTCAACTCCACGTTGGCCAAACTGTTGCCCTCTTATTCACCTTTGCGTTTCCCTTTTCACCGCTTTTCCACCAAGACCCCGATTTCCGCCGCACGTGCCCTTAGCCGGTCTTTAGTATCCGCTTTCACGACGAATTTGAAATATCGCGCCTGCCTCGGCGTAAACGGAACGGTCTGCAGGACCGGACTGTTCTCGATGTTCCCGAATGCACCCTCCGCTGCGGGCGACCACGCTTGACCGTCCTCGCTCGTCAGGAACACGTAATCCCGCACCCAGGGCTCAGTGGAAGTCGGCAGATAGGTGAACCCCCGCAACGTATAGGATTTCCCCATATCAACCGCCAGAGTCGGCAGATCAGGCTTCTTCTGCCATTTGGACTCCCACTCCGTCCTGGGATCGTCATCAATCGCGTAGTCCGCTTTCATGAGCATTTTTTTGGAAAACTTGCCCGTCTCCGTCTCACTACTCACCGAGATGATTTTCCAGCCACCCTTTGCCGGACCAAACTCCTCCACGGTTAGCAAATCACCGAACTTCAGATAGGAGGGATCACCCTCCGCTGTTGCCTTCACCACGCCGCCGCCGGACATATTGAACGGCTGAGTGTAGAGCATTGATTGCGCAGTAGGCATTGTCCCATCGGTGGTGTAATAGATCCTGGCTCCTTTCGACGCCTTCAGCGTCACCATGCCAGCCCTGTTTCGGCTGATTTCCGGGGCGATCAGCCTTTTCGGCTCCAGATACAGGCCGAATTCCGCCAGCGTGGGACAGACCCGCGACTCCAGAAAACGGACCCGGACGCGGTCGGTCTCGACCGGCTCCCCAAGCCGATGCAGGCGCCGCGCTCCGATTGTCCCAGCAGTGGCCACGCTCTTCCACTGAGCACTATCCCAGATCTCGACCGCATGATTCTCGACACGCTGCCCGAAGTGCGTAATGTCCTCCTTCAGATCCACGACATTGAACCGCCGCTTCTGCGGCAACGTAAATTCGACAGTCCCCGTCCTCTGCCACTCCCTCGTCCGCCAGCAGGTGTCGTCGCGGCCGTCCAGCGCCAAGGCCGCCTCATACCCGGAAATCACGCTGTCCGCCTTGACCGTGGCGCCCGTAACCAGATTGGTTCCGAAGGTCATCTGCAGCACCTGACCGAGTTCCTTCAACCGCGCCACATCGCCGGGACAGAGAAGCCCCTCTTTGTTGGGCGGAAGACTCAACAGCAGAACGCTGTTGCCCCCCGCCGCCCCGTACCACATCATCAATAGGGTTTCGAGGGAATGCAACGCCAGATCCTGGTAGGGATGATAGTACCAACCACGTCGAATCGAAACATCGGTCTCGGCCGGATACCACCTGAAGGCAGTTACCTCCTTCAGAACTTTCCGACTGCCCAGATCAGACACGGAGAACCTCTGGATGTTATCCGCCGTAAGCACGCTCCACTCGTTCGAGCGTCCTTTGCCCCCTTCGTTACCAATCCATCGGACATCGGGAGAATTCTGACTACCGAATTTCAGGTCACAGCCATCCAAGATGACCGCTTCCGGCGCCAGCGCCCGGATCAGGCGACGCCAATCATCCACGGCATATTGTTGGCCGACATCCTTGGGATTGGCACCGTCGAACCAAACCTCATGGATCGGTCCATACTCCGTGAGCAACTCGAACATCTGGTTCATGAAATAGGTGTTGTATTCGTCCCATTCACCCTCCATTCGGAAACCACTCTTCGGCGTCCAGCCCGGCACGGGGGTCGGGATCACCCGGTGTTTGACTTCCGTTTTCCCATAAACTCCACGTTTGATTGCATTGAGATCTGCGGGAGAAAGATAAATACTCAACTTCAAGCCTTCCTCGCGGCAGGCATCGGCAAGTTCCCGGAGTACGTCCCCTTTCCCGCCTTTCCACGAACTGTTCTTCACCGAATGCTCCGTGAACCGGCTCGGCCACAGGCAGAACCCGTCATGGTGCTTGGCGGTCGGCAGTACCTGGCGAACCCCGGCAGCCTTCAATGCCTTGACCCATTGCCGCGCGTCCAGTTTTACAGGATTGAAAATGGCAGGGTCTTCATCACCCTTGCCCCATTCCCGATCCGTGTATGTGTTCACCCCGAAGCAGATGAAGGCAATGAACCCCTGTCGCTGCCAAGCAACCTGTCGGGCTGAGGGCAGCACATGCGCCGCTTTCCATTCCTGCTCCAGCGTCCAGCCGCCGACCGACTGGACATCCGCAGGCGGCTGAGGCATCACCTGCGCACTCCCTTGCAAAGAATTTGTAGAGTTCTTTCCACACTTCGGCTCAGTGCCGCCAATCATTGCCGCGATCTCTTTCGAAATCTCGGCGGCCCGTTTGTTTGCTTCTTCAACAGAAGAACCGGGACGTGCACCGGGACCGCCGGTCACGCCAGGGCGCTTGTGGCCGATCTTCGTCATCCAAGCAGAACGTAACGTTTCGCCCCGTTCGCTGACGAGTTTCCTGATCGCATCGCCCTTTGAAGAAAACATTTGTTCCGCCGACGCCTTGCCATCCAGGTTCGCCCCAAGAAACTGCATCAGGATTTCCCGGGCCATTAGCCAATGTCCTTCGCGATTGGGATGTACTCCATCGCCCGCAAACGTGAACCTGGGGTCTTTCACACGGCCTTGATCAATGGCTCTGCGCATCGGGCCATGAATATCCACAATAGCCCAATGCTCAGGCTTCTTGGACATGATCCAATCACTGTAGCGTGAGATTTTTTCTTCCCATGCAAATTTCTTATTCCTCGAATCCCGGACAGGTGGCGTGCAAATAACGACATGCTTGGCTCCGGCTTTCAGAGCAGTGTCGCGTAGCCGCGTGATGGCCTGGGCGAAACGTTTTGTTCCAGTTTCATCGGACGGAAGATCACATCCGTCATTCATTCCGTAGCAAGCGACAACCAGATCCGGCTTCGCTGCGGAAAGGATCCGATCAAGCCGTTCGCTGATGCATGGCCGGGCGAATTTATGAACTTTCACAGTCTCGGCATTTTCCTCCGTGGTCAGTTCGGTTCCAGTTTCACTGGACAGGCCTAGGTTTAAAACCTCGATGTTGATGCCTTGGGATATCAACCAACATTCAATATCAGTTACATAATCGCCCTTCTGAGTGATGCTGTCGCCGAGAAATACGATACGATGAACATCCCGCAAGGGAGACTGGGCCGTCGAATTCCACGCCGGGAAGATCAGGACTGCCGTAAGGATTGCCAGAATTGCTTTCATGGTTTCTCCACCAAGACCCCGATTTCCGCCGCACGTGCCCTTAGCCGGTCTTTGGTATCCGCTTTCGCGACGAATTTAAAATAGCGTGCCTGGCGGGGCGTAAACGGAACGGTCTGAACGACCGGACTGTTCTCGATGTTTCCGAATGCGCCCTCGGACGCAGGCGCCCACTTTTGGCCGTCCTCGCTCGTCAGGAATATATAATCACGCACCCAGGGGCCGAATGATGTCGACAAAAAGGTGAAGCCCCGTAACGGATAGGATTTTCCCATATCAATCACCAAAGTCGGGAAATCAGGTTTCTTCTGCCACTGTGATAACCACTCCGTCATGGGATCGTCATCAATCGCATAGTCGGCTTTCATGAATTTTTTCTTAGAGAATTTACCCTCTTCCGCCTCACTGCTCACAGAGATAACTTTCCAGTCTCCCTTAGCCGGGCCAAACTCTTCCACCGTCAGCAGATCGCCGAATTTCAGACAGGAGGGGTCTCCCTCCGCTGTTGCCTTCACCACACCGCCGCCGCACAACTCGAATGGCTGGGTATAGAGCGCCGATTTCGCAGTGGGCGTTGTCCCATCGGTGGCGTAATAGATGCTGGCTCCTTTCGATGCCTTCAGCGTTACCATACCGGCCTTGTCCCGGCTGATTTCCGGGGCGATCAGCCTCTTCGGCTCCAGATACAGACCGAATTCCGCCAGTGTGGGGCAGACGCGCGACTCCAGGAAACGGATCCGGACTCGGTCGGTCTCGACCGGGTCCCCGAGCCGATGCAGGCGCCGCGCGCCGATCGTCCCCGCGCTGGCCACGCTCCTCCATTGCGCGCCATCCCAAATCTCGACCTCGTGCTTCTCGATCCGCTGACCGAAGTGCGTAATATCTTCCTTCAGGTCCACGATATTGAACCGCTTCTTCTGAGGCAGGTTGAATTCGATCTCACCTGTCCTCTGCCAATCCTTTGTCCGCCAACAGGTATCATCGCGACCATCCAGTGCCAGCGCCGCCTCATGCCCGGAAATCTCGCCATTCCCTTTGGCTGTGGCACCCTTCGCCAGATTGATAGCGAAGGTCATCTGCAAAACCTGGCCAAGTTCACTTAGCCGCGCCACATCACCGGGACAGAACAGCCCGTCCCGGTTGGGGGGAACATTCAACAACAGCACGCCATTGCCCCCTACCGCCCCGTACCACATATCCAGCAAAGTCTCCAGGGGATGCAGTGCTAGGTCCTGATACGGGTGATAATACCAGCCGCGACGGATGGAAACATCGGTCTCGGCCGGATACCATCGGAACGCGGTGACATCCTTCAGGGCTTTCCGGCTTCCCATATCCGGCATAAAGAACTTCTGAATGTGTTCCGACGTCAACACGCTCCATTCGTTCGAGCGGGTTTTTCCCCCTTCGTTCCCAACCCAGCGGACATCGGGGCTGATGCCGGCAGGGCCGACATCTTTCAGGTCGCGGCCATTCAAGACAACTGCGTCCGGCGCCAGCGCCCGGATCATGCGACTCCTATCTTCGGTGGCAAATTTCTGACCAAGTTCCTCTGGAATGGCGCCGTCAAACCAGACTTCATGAACCGGCCCGTACTCCGTAAGCAGTTCAAACAGCTGGTTCAGGTAATACGTGTTGTATTCGTCCCACTCGCCCTCCATCCTGAAATCGCTCTTAGGCACCCACCCCGGTACGGGAGTCGGAATCACCCGGTGTTTAACTTCCGTTTTCCCATAGATCCCTCGCTTGATCGCATTGCGATCGCCTACGGAAAGGTAAATGCCCAACTTCAGGCCTTCCGCGCGACAGGCATCGGCAAGCTCCCGGACCACGTCCCCCTTCCCGCCTTTCCATGAACTATTCTTGACCGAATGCTCCGTGAATCGGCTCGGCCACAGGCAGAACCCGTCGAGATGTTTTGCGGTCAACATCGCCAAGCCAATCCCGGCGGACTTCAGCGCCTTCGCCCATTGACGGGCATCGAGCTTTTCAGGATTGAAGACGGCGGGATCCTCATCGCCTATGCCCCATTCACGGTCCGTGAAGGTATTGACACCAAAATGGAGGAAGGCAATGAACTCCTGCCGCTGCCAGGCAACCTGCCGGGCCGAGGGCAGGACATGCGCCGCCTTCCATTCCTGCTCCAACGTCCAGCCGCCGACCGGTTGGACATCCGCAGGCGGCTGAGGCATCACCTGCACACTCCCTTGCAAAGGAAAGGCCAACACACCGGCAAGCATCATCAAGAAAAACGCCTTCGGCTCAATACTCCTCGTTCCTAGTCTCTTCATATTTCCCTCTATCCCTGATTGAAGCAACTCAAAACCGGTCTGATCCATTGATGCCAATGGGTACCATTTGTGGAGTGATTATTGTCCAGACAACACTCCTCCGCAATTCCCATAAAAGGGGGAGGAGGGAGGCGTGTCTACAATGTCTCCCACTTGCAGGAGGACGGGCTTCCCCACATCGGCGCGTACGCGCCAACCTAAGAGCAGTGTTTCTTAATTGTATTTTTCTATACTAGCACTGTATTATATTAACGACTGATTTTGCGATTGTGTATGACTTGAAATGCAGATTGAAAGTTTGACATTATGCCAGATGTGACATATTATGAAAGTCATCAATGAGTGAGAAACCTCTTCGATGGATGCACGGGGAAGTAAAAAGTCCGCCGATGACTATTGAGGCACGTCGGGAAATCGGGATTCTTCTTAGAGAATTGCAAAATGGGGAAAGTTTGCCCATGCCGCATTCCCGTCCGATGCCAGATATTGGTCACCAGTGTCATGAATTGAGAGTGAACGACAGCAACAAAACATGGCGGTTAGTCTACCGAATTGACCCGGCAGCCATTGTCATCCTTGATGTGTTCGAAAAGAAAACTCAGACAACCCCGCAAAGAATTATTGAGATATGTCGGCGGCGATTGAAACAATACGAGGCAAGCTTCCTATGAAAAAACTCAAAAACGGATGGGTGGAGGGATCGGTTCAGGATTTTCTCCAGCTTTCCGACGCTGAGGCGGCATATATTGAAACTCGTGTTGCGTTGGCCTGCCGATTGCGGGAGGAACGCAACAAGAAGCACTTAACTCAAACCGAGCTGGCCACTGTCTTGAAAACGAGCCAATCTCGAATCGCGAAAATGGAAAAGGCCGATCCCTCTGTCTCCCTTGATCTTGTGATTCAGGCCCTTTTCAAGATTGGCATGACGCGTAAAGACTTGGCTGCCGCCATCTGAAATTTGATCGAGATCAGATCAGGCAATCTATCCGCAGTTTGGTATTCCGCGAAGCATAACCATCACCTCTTCGCGATCTTTGCGACTTCTGTTCAAACTCTTCATTCTGGTTCCGCAGGCAGCAGGAAGAAATATCCGGCAAACCTGGTTCCTCCCTCGCGGCGAACGCTGGCCTGCAGTGTCCATTTCGCGCCAGGCAAAAAAGCAGGAACTTTGAGTGCATAGGCGCTCACCTGGTGGGTTTCATCGACAATGGAGTCGCGCTCACTCCGCGCCACTTCAACCCCGTTCATCAACAGCGACACAGATCGAATCGCGATGCCAGCGCCATGGCCCCAATTATGGGTATAGTCAGCCGTGTAATCGCCGCTCTTTTTCAGCACCTTTGTCACATCCCAAGTCAAGGCCTTGAACTCATTGGTCAACGGCCCGTGCCATTCCCCAGCCAATTCCGGCTCAGGAATGGCATGCGGACGGAACCCAACTCCCGCCAGCGCATACCGCTTCTCCTGGACGGTCACACGTTGCTCAAAATCTTTCCAATCCCTCGTGGACTGCGGCGACCAAGCCACCTCGGCAAGAGCGGCGGCGCGTGGGAAAGTCATGTATTCCACCTGGCTCATCGAGGGGATGAACTCCGTCCAAATGTTCCCCTGGGTGCCCAGGATGTATTTGCTCCGCTCCAGCGCGAGTTTCTCCGGCATCGGCTCGAAACTATAGACTTGTCGCAATGGCACAAAGGCCGGCTGGGCAATCGGCTCGGTCTGACGCCGTCGGGTCTGGGACATGTCGAAATAGCAATATTTCGGGGGCGTCATCACCACTTCATATCCCGCCTCAGCCGCCTCCTTGGAGCCGCCTATCCAATCCATCACCGCGGCGCTCGCCACCAGACGCCCCTCGTGGACTTCCCCCCACCCAATCGGTTTGCGCCCCTTGTCGACAATGGATTTCTCGATACGTCCCATGAAGTACCGTTGCAATTGGAACTCGTCTTTCAGGTCTTCTTTCTTGATTCGCGACTGACAGTGTTCGCATTTCTTCCAATTTCCCCTGTCCACCTCGTCGCCGCCAATATGTACATACGAACCCGGGAACAACACGACGACCTCGGAAAGGACATTATCCAGAAAGGCGTAGACCTCTTCGTTGCCAGCGCAATAGACGTCTGAGGGCGCCGCCGGACAACTGAATTCCGGGTGGATTTTGAGCACCGCACCGGAGTGTCCGGGCATCTCGATCTCGGGCACGATCGTGATGTGGCGCGACTTCGCATACGCCACGACCTCACGGATGTCGTCCTGCGTGTAAAATCCACCATATCGTCCTTTGGCATCGTAGGCCTTGCTCGCTTTTGGATCCAAACCAAAACCGATCCCGGAGCGCCAGGCCCCGATCTGCGTCAACTCGGGGTATTTCTTGATCTCGATACGCCAGCCAGCGCCGTCCGTGAGATGCCAATGAAAGGTGTTGAGCTTATGCAGCGCCATCTGGTCGAGCAGGCGCTTGACCTCCTCTTTGGTGAAAAAATGGCGGCTGACGTCCAGCATCAGACCGCGCCAGCCGAAGCGAGGCTGGTCAACAATCTTCACGCACGGTAGTGTCCACGCCACTCCATGGACCTTCTGCGTCGAGAAACTTTCCGGTGGCAGCAGTTGCAGCAGCGTCACCGCACCGTAGAACAAGCCAGCCGGTTGCAGGGCGCGGATGCTGACCGCCTGCGGCGTCACCGCCAGTTCATAACCTTCCGCGCCGAGTTCCTTCGCCGCATCATCAAGTTTCAGGTTGATTTCCCCGCCCGTCCCTCCGCCTACCGGCAACGGGAATCCCGTCGCCAACCGCAGATGCCCGGCCAGATAATCGCCCACCGCCATGCCTTCCTTGGACTCGGGCATGACACTAACGCGCGCCTGTGACTCCAGCGTGAACTGACCTGTGCCGATTTCCATCCTGGCTGGCTGTGGAATTAGGGCAGGTGTCGATGCCTGGCTTTCCGGGCATTGTATCAACAAAACGACGCTCGCCATAAGCACGAGGCAAGGGTGTGCTGAACATTTGACTTGGCTTATCATCATCGTGTTTTCAGCCAAACTGCCATTTCACCCACACCGCGATGGTTCCAGGAATAGTACGGGGCCAGTGTCAGCGAGGATCCGGCAGAGGCGGCTTTCACCACCATCACGCCATTCAGGAGATGCGCCCTGAACTCCGCGGACAACGTGGCATTGCCGTCCAGAATCTTATCCAACACTTTGCCGCCGTTGTCCACTCCTTCGGCGCAATACACGACCGGTCCGCGTTGGATGGCGACTTTCCCAAGAGCATCCTTCACCAACGGATTGGCAACGATACGGCGGATCGGCATCGGGAGCGTCAGTTCCACCGTATCGCCACGCTTCCATTGCCGGTTCAAGCAGGCGAACCCTTTTACCGGGTTGACCGGAACGGCCTCGCCATTCACCTTCAGTTCCACGGCCTCGGTATTTGTATCCGCGTAGCGGTAGAGATCGCCCGGCACCGGTTCATTACGCGCCCAGCCGGGGATGCGGATATTCAGTGAGAACGTCGCCGCCTTCTCCGGATTAATCGTCATCTTCACATGGCCATCCCACGGGTAACGGGTCGCCTGCCGGATTTCCACAGACTTATCGTCAACCTTCAGTTTCGCCGTGCCAGCAATGAAGAGATTGACGTACGCATTGCCGCCATGAATGGCATAAATATATCCGGGAATCTCGGGGAGAAAGCGCACGATATTCACGGGGCAACAGGCACACCCGAACCACGGACTGCGCCCATAATTGCCATGGCTGGCGAGTGGGTTCGGATAAAAGAACTTGTTGCCAGTCAATCCGACGCCACTAAGAAAGCCGTTGTAGAGGATACGTTCCAACACATCGAGATATTTGGAATCGCCGTGGAGCAGGAACATCCGGTGGTTCCAGAGCGCGTTGGCGATGGCGGCACAAGTTTCGTTGTAGGCCTCGTTTGGCAGAACGTAATCCGGCCCGAATCCCTCCGTCCCTTTGTCCGCGCCAATACCCCCGGTCAGGTAGAGTTTATGTCCCACAACGCTGTTCCAAAGCGAATCAATGGCCTTGGCGTACGCGTCGTCACCGATGATCGCCGCCACATCGGCCATTGCGGAATACATGTAGGCAGAACGTACTGAATGGCCAACAGCCTCGGTCTGCTGTGTAACTGGCTTGTGGTCGGAGTAATAAAGAGTTCCGAAATGGCCGGGAGGGATCGTGTAGCGGCCATTGCCACGGCAATCGAGCAGGAACTTGGCGAGCTCCAAGTATTTCTCGTCATGCGTTACCCGGAACAGTTTTACTAGGCCAATCTCGATTTCCTGGTGGCCAGAGGGGATTTCCAATTTGCCTTTACCCCATGTGTTGGCCACGAGATCGGCACTACGGATGGCAACGCCAAGAAGGTTGGTTTTTCCAGTCGCCTCGAAATGGGCGGCGGCGGCTTCATAGAGGTGCCCGAGATTATAGAGCTCATGGCTGTCGAAACCTGGAGATTGTGCACCACGTTCGTTCAACCAACGATCCTTGCCGATACGACGATCCTTGCATCCGAGCTTTCGCGCAGTATAGAGGTAGCCGTCGGGCTCCTGCGCGGCAGCGATCTTGGCAATCAGGCCGTCGAGATAGTCGTCGAGCTTCGGATCGGGCTGGAGCGCGAGGGAGTAAGCGGCGCCTTCCATGACCTTGTAGACATCGGAGTCATCGAACGGACTGCCTCTGAAACTTCCCGCCATCAAGCCGCCAGCCTTGGCGAAGTTGTCGATACGGCCGGTCTCTTCGCAGCGCTTGAAATCATACCAGACCGTCGTCTGCCGGTTCGTCTCCAGACGCGGCGTCCAGAATACCGACTCCACGTGCACCGCCGTGAACGGCACCGGCTGGACAGGATAATCCTTCCGGCTTTCCGCCGCCCCGGCGAATGGCTGGATCATCCCTGCCGCCAATGCCACCATCCCTACAATTGTCAGTTTTCTCATTTCATCATCCTTTCGATCCGAACTTTGCGCACTTTGCGGCTTCAGACTCTTCATCTTTGCTCTGAATTTTCCCTGATCGCGGCCTTGAAAAGTTCGATCTCCTTTGGATCGTATGGAGTGTAGTCAGGGCGGAAAAGGTCGTGCTGCCAGACTTTCGGATCGGGCTGGCCGGGCCGGTGACCCCAATTCAGGTGCGTCTGCGTCTTCCCGTTGACCAGGCCCCAGTTCATCGAACCCACCTTGTTTTCCCTTAAGACGGGCAAACAGCCCTCCACCGTGGAACCATCTTTGCGGTGCATCCATTCCGTGCAAATCATAGGCCGTTTGGAATTCTTCTTGCCCATAATGTCACGGCGTAATTGATCGGGTACCTTGTAATTATGAAACGTGATTATATCGCTGTTCATCTCCGCAACGGCGTACCCGGTCGAGCACCACAGCCCAACCGTCAGCGGCTGAACCGGATTCACCTGCCTCGCCCATTCAAACACTTTGGCGACCAGTGGCACAGTGACCTTCCCCAAGCCACCATTGCCTGGTTCGTTATAGAGATCCCACACCCATACACGCTGATCCTTCCCGAAAGTCGTGAGCAGATCCGTGACGTATTTCTCCAGGCGCGGCCACGTACTGGCGTCCCGCACCATGCTGTGGACAGGCGACGGTGTCCACGCGTTGGAATACCAACCGAGTACCATGTCGGGTTGTTTACCGAAAACGGGATCCTTGATGGGCCCAAACGCGCAATCATCGAACAACCCTAACATGACCTTGATCCGGCGCTTATGGCAGATATCCAGAAAGGCGCTCAGGCGTTTCTTGAATGCCTCCGGCTCCTTTTCCCAAACCACAAACGGAAGAATCACCCGGAGGCAATTGAACCCAACGCCCTCTGCCACAGCCAACTCCTTGTCAATCAGCTCCGGATTGAAATTGTAGTCCATCCACATTTCCGTATAGCTGACCGCATTCGCCGGCACGTAGTTAAAGCCACACGGCCATGGCTGTTGATTGTACCACTGCCAGGCCTTGTCAGCTGACCATCGCCCCGGCACCACAGACGGGGTAATAGGCGCATCACCCGCATGCGCCAGACTGGAGAACAGCAACCCGGCCACCACAGCGGCCATGCCCATCATCATTCTTGTCACTTTCATCGTATTTATGCCTTTCATTAGTTCAACTCCACGTTTGCCAATTCGCCTCCGGCGATCAAAACCGCCATCTTGGCGCCGGAGGGCGCGGCAATCCGTTCATCCAGGATCAGTGGCGCCAGAGGTGTCGCTTTGAGACGTAGGGGTGAGTTTCCTAACGGCTTCCGGTTCGCGTCGCGCCATTCGATGTGCGGCACCGTGCTGGCAAAGACGCCAAATCGCCCCGTCAAACGCCACCCCTTGCCGGTGCGGCTGGCACGCAATGGCTCGGCGACCACGCCGTTTTCATTACAGCCAACAACAGGAAAATCGCCGCCGATAGTCGTGGCCAGCCATTCATAGTTCCAGGTGTAGCTCTCGCCGGGCGCGAGTTTGGCAAACGGGCTGAGCACTTCGCTTTCGAACACATACGGGTTCTCGTCGGCGGTCTCCGCCATCACCTGGTCCTTGTTGTAGGCGTGAATCTTGCCGACACCATTATGCCAGAACTCCACCGAGGCGCCGTCGGGGTACTCCTTGTCCGGCTCAAATACAAACCTCTGCACAAACACCGCGCCACAGGCGCCGTCCACCGTGGCGACCCAGCCGCCATGACTGTCCACTCCAATCTTCCCGACGTGATAGCGGTAATCCACGCAGACGAGGCCGCGCTCGCGGTCGGCGAGGAAGGAGGGGTTGTCCTCCCCACCGAAGATCACATTGTAGCCGCGCGGGAACTTGCTCCGGGGGTTCAGCGGACAAAACGCCCGCATCAGCGGATTAAAACTGCGGCCATCGCTTGTCGCGGCGGCGAGTTGCGAGTGCGCCCAGATGCCCCATCGGCGCGGCTTGTTGTCCACGTTGGTCATCGTCGCCTCGAAATGCACGCCACTGCGGTCGGCCATGGGCCGGATTATACGGGAGAAACGAACACCACTCCGCGGATCGTCACGGCTGGTCAAGCGGACGGCGACACCGCCATCGAGCGGCTCGACGCGGTACGGCTGTCCGTCGAGCACCGCGTCAGGTGGTCCCGGCCACTGCGAATCGTTATCCCACCCTTGTGGCGCAGGCCACAATTTGTCCCCGCCGACATTGAACCAACTGCCGTCGACCGCGAGACCGTTGGACTCCGGCAGTTGGCCGACCAGTTTAGGGTTCACCCACAGGAATTCCTTCTGGCCAAACTTGAACTGGATGACGCGTCCGCCAATCTCCGGCAACACGTGCAGTCCAACATACTCATTGGACAGAAAGACCGTCTTCCATCCGTCATAGCCTGCCGCCCAGGCGAAAGACGGAAGCAGAAGCCCTGCCGCCAGTGTCAGGGCGGACAGGAAACGGGAGTGTGTGAGGTAAAAGACAGACACAGCCCCCCCGGAAGAAGCCTGTCCTACACCGCGCCTTTCAAAAGGTTCTCCCATAGGCGTCTTTTGGATATCCATCATGGGAGTGATTATTGCCCAGGCCATACTCCTCCGCAATTCCCATAAAAGGGGGAGGAGGGAGGCGTGTCTACAATGTCTCCCCCTTGTGGACGGGCTCCCGCCTGCAGCGCCTATGGCGCAGCCACTGCGGGCAGATCCCACGGCACCTGCCGGGGAGCCTGTGTCGTCTCTCCCCGAAAGTTCCCTCCTAGCAGCCCGTTGAAAAACTAGCCGCCACTGATAAGCGGTGGTCTTTCTATTACCCACAAGTCAATGATTCGTTGGAAATAACCAGACCGCCGGGGTGGGTTCCACTTGGAGGGCGAGACTTGTCCGAGCCGTGCCCATAGAGAGTGCGTTTGGAAGCAGAAAACATCTGATGACAGATAATCCAAGGGAGTAAATCTTACCCCTGGATCGGATTTAAGGTGCGCGTCGACCTGAAAAGGCGGCGCGCAGACGACGGTCAGAAGAACTGTTACTCCGGCGCATTTCGGGGGGGCCTGTCTGTTCAGAAATAGCCCTGCGGAGTGCGCGGCTTCGTCGCCATTCTTCCCACGTCCATGAGGTTTTAAGGGGCGAGGTTGATTTCATCAAAAATCTCCTTCTTGAATCGGCAAAAATCTTCCAGAATCCGGAACGAGGGTAAAGCGGCCAGCCGTTCGGTTTCCATCCAATCAATATCAATTCCACCTTTGAGGCAGACGGCCATAAGTTTCTTTGCGACGGCTCTCGCCTCGACATCAGGACGGGGATAAACGGCGATCAGGACGCGTTCAACGAGGGTCAACTCGACCGGCAGAATACTGATTTGTCCATACGGTGTTTCGAGTTCGCGACAGGGGGATGTGGACTCATTCTCCAGAAATCCAAGCAGGTCAACGAACAATCCGGCCACCATCCAACTCCGAGGGCCACCCTTTGCATCAAGTTGACGCATGACATCCTGTGCGACACGTAAAGGAATAGGATTGAGCGTGCGGCGGCAAAAATCCACATCGCCAGACATATAGACGCCTTCCGTGTAGAATTCCACAGCGGAACCTCCGACGACCACAAGATCCCATCCGGCTTCCTTGAAAACGGTTGTCACCAGTCCAGATAACTTCATGGCTTTTTCCAGAAGATCCTGGGTGGACTGGATGTCGGCCAACGCTTGTTGAATCATTTGCACGTAACAAACCTAGCACTATCCTGATAAGGCATCAAGCCTCCTGGAAGGATCCGATTCCTGAATTCCAGAAAAGGGCTATCCACTTGACTCAACCACCCACAATCCATTGTGTATCCAAAATCAGGAGAAGCGGGTGGGTATCTGCTGCGTTTACGGCAGGGATTATACACATTCCCGGAATGTTCAAATTTCTTAACTCTTTTACGGAGGAGTGAGGTACTTGGCGACGGCTTCGCCGCGGGAATGCACATGAAGCTTGGTATAGATTTGCTTCACGTAGGTCCGGACAGTTTCAATGCCAACGGCCAATTCGTCGGCAATCTGCTTGTAGGCCGATCCGTGGACCAGCAGATCCAATACTTGCCGCTCACGAGGCGACAGGGTCTCCACGTCAGACCGGGCGGTGCCCTGTTGATTGAAATACTGAATGACCCGACGCGCGATGGCGATACTCATTGGCCCCCCGCCCTCCTTCACCTGGCGAATGGCATTCAGAAGTTCTTTCGTGCTGGTGCGCTTGAGCAGGTAACCACTGGCCCCCGCGACCAGGGATTGGAAGATCAGCTCATTCTCCTCATAGACCGTGAGCATGAGAAACTGGGACTCCGGGCACTGCGGCTTGAGCCGCCGCAAACACTCAATCCCGCTCATCCCCGGCAAATTGATGTCCAGAACGACCACATCCGGCGCCAGACCCGGCAGGACCTGAAGCGCCTCCTCGGCCGAGGGGCATGCGGCCACACATTCATAGCCCTCCAAGCCCTTCATTTCATGAGTCAACCGTTCCCGCAACCATCGGTCATCGTCCACGAACGCAACCCTGATCCCTTTGCTTTTCATGATTTCCTTCGCTCCATTAGTGGTACCCTGAACGTGACCCTGGTTCCCTGGCCGGGACTGCTTTTCAAATGAAATTCCCCCCGTATGGCCTGAATCCGGTTTTGCATGTTTCCGAGTCCATCCGCGCCGGATCCAGGCGGCTGTGGCGTGAAGCCGCACCCATCATCCTGAATGGTGATCGTCAGCAACCCGTTCACACAAGCCAAGCCCAGGGACACCTCGTGGCATGCGGCATGTTTGACCGCATTGTTCAAAGCCTCTTTCACGGCATGGAGGACATGGTGGCGAACGTCCGGAGACAAGGGCACATCAGGCAACATCACCGGCACATCAGCTTTGCACGAAATCCCGGTTGATCTCAGGAATCCCTCTGTATACTGGATCAGGTAATTGGCCATACTTTCGAGCGTGTCATTGCGCGGATTCACTGTCCAGACAATCTCATCCATGGCCGCCACGGCGCCGCGGGTTGACTCCACGATGTCGCCCACAATGGGCTTGGTCGTATTTTCCGGCGGGATTTGTTCATCCACGGCGGCGATGAGTCTGCCAATCTTGGTGAGACTGGCCCCGATTCCATCGTGCATATCACGCGCGATGCGGATCCGTTCAGCCGCAAGGGACTGCACCCGCTGGAGGCGTAAGCTGACCACATAACGCCAGGCGGCAAACAAAAGACTGCAGGCGACCATGCAAATCATGAGCCAGAACCACGCCTGATACGTCACCGGCAGAATGATGGCCAGCTCGATCTTCTGGGGCACATCGCGTTGCCGGCTGTTCAAATTCACCCGCCACACGTTTTCGCCGGCGCTGTCCACGCTTCCCACGGCACAGCCTGTGGTGGCCTTCAACACAGGCTGGTAACGGCTATAGATAAACAGCGCGCCTTCGCGGGCGCCAGCATCGGTCAATTCCACCGTCATCTTGGAACGCCCCGACTGCACCTGCTTGATTTCGGCAGCACCACACCAGATGTGAAGATCGGAACCGATTAGAACCGGACAACCCGGGGTGCGATCCAGATCCGTGAAACACAGATGCTGTGAACCCGACGCCGCCAGCCGTTGCGCCGTCCATTCATTTTGAACCACACCCAGATAACGGCCATCCCAAAACGACCAGACGGCATAGCGGTGACCGGCCACCATCCCGGCAGACGAAAACCGGAGGGTTACAGACTGTTCTTTGTCGCCGGGATTCCAGAGGAGCGCCACCGTCCAATCCCCCCAATCGCGCCGGACGCGTCCAATCAGCCGCGGCCACTCGCGGCGGGTACCGAGGTCAGCAACTTCGACCCGCTCCCTGGCTGGGGGGGTCAACACTTCGACATTGCGCCAGAACGGCTTAAAACGATCCTCATACCACATGTCGGAGGTGATCGCCGTACCGCAGGACAACCCCACCATGCTCATCCAAGTTCGCACAATCGGCCAGCCTCCGGCAATGGCGCTGATGTTCGCAATGTCGGTTCCTATGTAATAGGCATCATAGTCCACAGCAAACCATCGCCCATTGAACTGCTGGGAACGGAGGACTTCATCCGGACAGGAACGGATCTGCTTGCGAAAGGAATTGATGCCGACACGACTGGCATCAACTATCCCCACCACGGCCCGCTCGGGCATCTGTTTCCCGCGGTAGACCAAATACGTTTCCGGCCCGGCGGCTTCCCTCAACATGGAAACCCTCTCACGGAAAAGCTGGAATGAAGTCAATTTCGGCTCAGCGACAATATCAGCACTGGGATCGATCGGATATTGGATCTTCAAGTAGGAGAATCCCTGTTCCACCGCATGATGGATGCGTGCCGTCTGTGCCGTCCACGCCGAAAGATTATTTGCATACGCCAATTTTAGAAGAAGACCGGGACGCGCACCGGTTTTGGCAATATGCTGAGCATAAACTTCCAGGCTTTCAGGAAACCGTTCCTTGTCCTCACCCTTTCCGGTTACATCCTCATAACCGGAATCAATCTGTATCACAGATGGCCGCAAGCGATCTTCTGAGTGAAGAACCTGGTCGGCAATCGCCAGCACGTCACTGCCTTTCACCGCCTTGCCAAGCGTATTCCAGTTGTTCCAGCCGCACAACGCCCCCTTACCCGTAAGCGCGTGATGCGATTCAGCAACCCATTCCGCCCATTTTGCCAAAGCGGCCCGTGGCGTATCCATGACCAAGGCCACCTGCTGGCCCCACCGCGTTTCCCCGGGATCCACCCGAACCCCACTCATGTCCGCCCGTACATTGAGCATGAGCGACTGCTTGTCGGCCAACGAAAACCGAGCACTCAGATAAGCAAGGGGTTCCCCAACCGGCCCCATCAGGAAGCCCATACCGTCCTGCCGGTAGATGGACCCGTATTCAAAAATATCCACTCCGGGCCCAATATCGCTTATCGCGGCGAGCACCGGCGTCCGCGGATGCAGTCCTGTCACCAACCAATCCTTGGGATCACCCACCACGCCAAATTCCGCCGCCACAGGGGATACCGACACCAGATTGACCGGACTCCGTCCGATATTCCGAATCCCCGCCTGGGCGAACAGCGCCGCCATGCCCGGCACCTGGTTGAGCCTGAACAGAAGCTCAATCCCTTCCTTATCAAACCGGATCGCGGATCCCTCGCGCACCCCATCGGACGATGTGCAGATGTTGGTTCGTCCATCGTGGCTGATGGTAGCCGACCAGCCAGCCTTGAATCCGGAGAGACACGCCGAAGCCACACCAAACGAACGCCCGTCCTTGGACACCGTGGCCATGCCCTGTCCAGGCCGTGCTTGCGACGGCAACAACATCACGATTCCAACAAGACTATGCAAAGCCCATTTCACAGACTTGGATTACACCCTGTTTCGCATGAATCTTCAAGAACATCCCACTCAACGGGCCCTGGGCGGATCCTCGGCGACATCAAAACGGGTATGAGCGAACTTTGGCTAACGTTTACGCTCGAAGTGTTCCCCGATCTCCTCCAGCGTCCGACCTTTGGTCTCTGGAAGAAAGAAAAAGGCCGTGATGAAATAGATCACCGTGAAGCCGGCGAACGCGAAGAACATCGTCGAGTAGCCGAATCGCCCCACCGTGGGCAGGAAAACGGCGGCAATCGTCGTCGAGACCGCCTGATTGATCAGCAGGGCAATACTCATCCCGTTGGAGCGGATCCTCGTGGGCATCAGCTCGGACAACGCCAACCAGACACAGACACCCGGTCCCACCGCAAAAAAAGCGACAAACACAAAAATAAAGATGGCCGTAAACCAGCCGTTGCCCGATGACGGGATCGGCGTCAACAAGGCATTCTCAATCTTCAGCGGGGCCGTTTTCGCCGCCTTCAGATCCGCAAAGGGATTCTTGAAGAAAGCCTCAACCGCACTGGTGGGCACACAACTACCCCGATCAATCGTCAGAGCCGCACCCAGATCGGTAGAGCGAACCACCTTGGTCGCCGCCCTGAAATCACCATAGGAATAGATGACAATCAGGGTCGTCGGGAGCCCGGCAATGGCCTTCCCGGCCTCGCCAGCGGACGCCAGAAGCGCGGAAGCGGCGGTCTCGTTGTAGGGGATCACAGCACTCTGCTCAACCGGATTAACCCGTTGCTGGACGGCCTCACGGCAATCCACCCGAAGTTTTTCGGTCTTATTGAAAATGGATCCCACGCACAAGAGCGCGACAATGATGCCTGCACTGCCCAGAGAAAGCAGAAACTTGCGCCCCTTGCGATCCACCAGCATGATGGCCCCGATGGTCATGACAAAGTTCACCACCGTGAGGAACAAATACCCCAGGTGCGCTTCCTTGTCACTCAAGCCCGCCTGAATGAGAATGGTGGCGTTGTAGCCGATGATGGAGTTGATCCCGGTGGCCTGGTTGCAGGCAAGGATGACACAGGCGAGGAGGAACGGAATCACATAACGCCGCTGGAACAGCGACTCCCGGATCACTTCCCCGGCCGTGGAGGTCCTGCTCATTTCCTCACTGGCAATCTTCTGCATTTCCACAAGCTCGAGCTCAACTTGCTCAGGGGAGCGGGAACGACTCAGCGCCGTGCGGGCCGCCTCCACTTTCCCCCGGCGGAAAAGCCAGCGGGGAGATTCTGAAACCATAAAACTCCCCAGCACAAACAAGATTCCCGGCGGCAGGGACATCCAGAAAATGCTGCGCCAGGCATTATCCTTAAACGCAAAGATTTTGGCGGCATCATGAAGTTTTTCGACCTCCTCGACCTTGATGCTAAAGTAAAATCCAATCACAGCCGCTACGACAATGCCCAGGGTAAGCAGCCATTGGAAAATGCCGGTGCCCTTGCCGCGGCTTGACGCCCCGAGACATTCAGCCAGATAGAGCGGAACGGTCACGCCGATGAGGCCGGCGCTGATGCCCTGAAGCAGGCGCCCCATCACAAGCGGCCCGAACCCCTGAGCAAGGGCGATCATGGGAATGCTGGCCACAAACAAAACTCCGCTGGCGATCATCATCGGCTTTCGCCCCAATAGGTCGGAGAGCATTCCGGCGAAAAGCGTGGAAATCACACTTCCGAGCAGCACGGCGGCCACAATAAAGGAGAGCTGCCCTGCGTTCAGCCCTGAAGTTGCCTCCATATAGGGCAACGCCCCGGCAATAATGCCAACATCAATTCCATAGAGCAGTCCTCCGAGCCCTGCCACAAGAAGCAACATCCGATTGTAACCTTTTTTTTCTTCTCTCATCGCGTCCTCTCTTTCCCCAGACCATCCATCAACGCAGACAATCCCTCTTCCATGCTGAACTTCGGCTCGTAGCCAAGATCCTTTCTAATCCGGCTGATGTCCGCAACCGAATGCCGGATATCGCCGATCCGCGCCTCCTTGAACCCGGGCTTCAAATCACTCCCGGAAATGCCCTTGAGGATTTCCCACAACTTCAACAGGGTAATCTGCCGACCTGTCGCCACGTTAAAGATCTCGCCCTTCCCCACCGAGTCCGTCTTCATCGCCAGCAAGTTCGCCTGGACAACATCTTTCACGAACACAAAATCACGCGTCTGCCCGCCATCGCCAAAAATGGTCGGCGCACGCCCCTGCCGGATATCATCCGCAAAACGGGAAATCACCCCTGAATACATGGACTTACCATCCTGCCGGGGACCAAAGACGTTGAAATAGCGCAACGACACGGCCTCCAACCCATAGAGGTGGCTATACAGTTTCATGTAATATTCCCCCGCCAATTTCCCGAGGGCGTAGGGCGATTCCGGCTCCGGCAACATCGTCTCCCGCTTGGGAAGCTCAGGGTTATTGCCATAGACCGCCGCCGAGGTGGCCAGCACCACCCGCTTGACCCCGGCCTCCCGGGCCGCCTGCAGTACATTCAAGGTTCCACGGATATTGATTGAGTCGTTATCCAGGGGGTGTTCAACCGAAACCGTCACGGAAACCAGTGCCGCCTCATGAAAGACATGCTTCACCCCCTGCATGGCACCCGCCAAGGCCGCAGGATCACAGATGTCCCCCTCCACCACTTCAATGGCCGATCCAAAGCCTTTCAGGTTCTCACGCTTTCCGCTGAGAAATTATCAAGGATCCGGACCTCCACACCTTCGGCAACCAAGGCCTCCGCAATGTGCGATCCAATGAAACCCGCTCCGCCTGTTATCAATGTCTTACCCAAGTTCATGGTTCACCTGTATTGTTTTGTGAATCAGCCCCACAGTTTTTCGGGATAAACACCCTTTTCAACGAGGTGGCGCAATCCCTCCACCACAACGCTCTTATCCTGCGGATAGGTGACGCCAAACCAGTGCTCCGGAGTCGAGAGCACCTTCACCGAGGCCTTGCCCGCACCGACCAACCCATCCACCACCGTAGGCAGAAAAAACTCGGACTTGGGGTTGGCTGCGTTTTTCTGAAGAAACAGGGGGAATTCACTCTCGAGATGACCAAACAGCGAGGGAGTCAATCCCCACATGTTCATCGATACCACCTCGTCGCCGGTCAGGGATACCCAGCCGCCCTGAGCCGCCGCATAACGGACACCCGTCTCCGTTCTCTCGATGTTTGTCCGCTCCTGCACACGCTTCAACAAGCCTTGTCCGTCCACCTCGCACACCCCTCGCGCCACATGGCCATGTTCGGAAAGCGTATTGCGAAGCGTAAAGCCCACCATGCTGTAGTTCCCGGAGTCAGGACTCACCCCTTTCAGGAACTGACCCAGCACCTCGTAGGAACGTCGGCCGTAGAAATCATCGGCATTGATGACGGCGAAGGGAGATTTGACATGATTCCGACAAGCCATGACAGCGTGTCCCGTTCCCCATGGCTTGACACGATCAGCCGCCAAGGAAAACCCTGAGGGAAGATCATTCAGATCCTGAAACACATAATCAACCGGTATGTGTTTTTCAAAGCGGGCCGCCACCAGGGAACGAAAATCCGCTTCAATATCGCGCCGAATCACACAAACCACGCGATCAAACCCGGCACGAATGGCATCATACACGGAATACTCAATGACAATCGCCCCATGGGGTCCCACGGCCTCGATCTGCTTCAATCCCCCGTATCGACTTCCGATTCCCGCCGCTAAAACCACCAAGGTCATACCCATGATTCCTCCTAAATTCTGGTTACCAGACGCTCCATTGCGTCTTCCTGGGTTTCCATACTCTCCACCATCTTAAACTGCACCCGGCACCGGTCAAGGTTCTGGCCGGGCCGTTTTGTCTTGAAGTAGACATCGCCCTGAAGGTAGTCCGTCAGGAATCGCATCCCGATCATCAGTGTGATCAATCGCCCGGAAAAAACAAGTTCCTCCCGTTCGGCAGGGTTGATGAACCGCGCCTCGGACAAGTAGCCGCGCGCAATCGGCTCGAACATTTCAATCCGCATCCGGACCTTGCCCAGATCCCGTTCATCCTCAGGCACGGCGGCGGTCGCACTACGAACCATGTCGCCAAAGTCATACAGGGCCAGCCCCGGCATGACCGTATCGAGATCAACAACACACACTCCCTTTCCTGTGACATCGTCAAGCATCACATTATTGAGCTTGGTGTCGTTATGAGTGATCCGCTCGGGGATTTCCCCCTTGGCATGGCGCTCCAGCAGGTGCCCGCACTGGGCGGCACGCCGCTCGACAAATGCGATTTCAGAACGGGTCTCCACGGCCCGATTGCATCCATCCGTAGTAATCGCCGACTGCAATGCTTTCAGCCGGATCGGCGTGTTGTGGAAATCGGGAATCGTCTCATGCAACCGCGGCGCAGGGAGGTCGGCCAGCAGATTCTGAAACCGCGCATAAGCGCGAGCCGCCTCAAAAGCCTGCTTTTCATTCTGAATCGTATCGTAGGTCTTGGCCCCCTCGACAAACAGGTACATCCGCCACCAGTTCCCGTCGCCATCCTGGTGACAAGGCTGCGCGTCACGGGTGAACACCACGCATAAGGAATGCCGGGTGACATCCGAAAGCCCCTCCGCCGTCAAGCGGGCACGGACATGGTTGGTCACGCGCACGATGTTGTCCATGACGGCCAGGGGATCCTTGAAGATAGTATGATTAATGCGCTGGAGCAGGTAGTGCACCGGCGCTCCGGCCATATTGAAGGTTACCTTGAACGTATCATTAATATGCCCGGACCCATAAGGAACCGCCCCGACAAAATCGCCCCACGCCCTGAATCGCTTGACGACATCCTGAAACTTGAACGTCCCCGCTCCACTGCTCATCATATCCCCCTCCCGGCATCCGCCACATCGCGATACGGAGCCCAGTCGGGCTCATTCTCAAAAATCCAGCGATAGTAATCCCTCTCCTTGAGCGCCCCCCCCGCCGCCTCATCCACAATCACCTTGCAGGCTGGATGCCACTGGAGCGCGGACGCCGTGACCATCGAGGTCACGGGTCCTTCGAGCGCCTTCGCCATAATGGCGGCCTTACTCGCCCCTGTCGCCAACAGCACAATCTCCCGGGCATCCAGAATCGTCCCGACCCCCATGGTCATTGCCCGCCGGGGCATCCGGTGCGGCTCATCCCCGAACATCGTCGAATTGACGGCAATGGTATCAGGAGTGAGCGACTTGTCGCGGGTGCGGGACCGCAACGACGACAACGGCTCGTTGAAACCGATATGTCCATCGTGTCCGATCCCCAGCAACTGCAGATCCAGACCGCCGCAGGCCGCTATTTTCTCCTCATAGCGGCGGGCCGCCGCCTTGAGATCAACGGCCATGCCGTCGGGCAGGTGCGTATTGCGTAAATCAATGTTCACGCGGCTGAACAAATGCTTCTTCATATAAGAATGATACGAGTGGGGATCGTCCGGCGTCAGCCCGATATATTCATCGAGGTTGAAGGTCCGGCACAGGGAGAAGTCCAGCCCCTCGTTCGTGTGCAGTCCCGCCAGGATGTCATAGACCACTTCCATGGTGCGCCCGGTGGCCAATCCAAGCACCAGGTCATGCTTCTCGCGCAATCGTGCGGCAATCAAGCGGGCCGTCAATTGGACCGCATCCCCGGCCGTAGGTCTCAGAATCACTTCCATGACACATCCTCCAACCATTGTTTCATTACACCCTCCCCTGTCGGGAGGAACCTGGCGCTCCCCTCCGCAAGGTCATGCCGTGCCCGGTCCCGCCAGAGGCCAGCCCGATACAACGTGGCAAACCGGTAATCAGGCGAAGCCCCGCCCTGCCCGCCCACAATTTCGCCACCACGCCGCACATTGTCCTGCATCCAGGCGGGAAGCGTCAAATGATAGGGATTCCTCTGAACTTCACCCACATGCAGCGATAGTGCCGCCACCAAGTCCGCAACCTCCGAAACACTCGACTCCACCATCAGGTTCGGAGTTGCCATCGCACCCCAGAACTCGGTTTCAACAAGCCCGCACCCGAATCCCGCCGGCAGGGAGGCCAGGGCATCCATGACCAGATGATGAGTCCCGATGTGCGAGGCATTCCAATCCGTACTGTGGGGAAATACCACAAACTTGGGCTGGTGGCGCGTCAGAATGTTTTGGATCACCTCAACGGCGCCGCTCCAGTGATCGGGCTCTTCAACACGGGCCTTGGGCGTAATTCGGGAAAGACCTCCCGGCGTTGAGCATTCAACAGACCAGTTCAGAAAGGAACAGGCCTTCTG
>CAJBSZ010000036.1 GCA_903958395.1 uncultured bacterium
AAGGGGATCGGGAAAACCTATACGGCCGGGGTTCCAGTTTTAAAGGACATCAGCCTGACGGTTCAGCCCGGGGAGCTTTTTTTCCTGCTCGGGCCCAGCGGATGTGGCAAGACAACCCTTTTACGTTTGCTCGCGGGATTTCTGCAGCCTGACTCGGGGACAATTGAATTTGACGGACAGGATGTGACTCTTCTGGCGCCTGAGAAGCGGAATGCAGGTCTGGTCTTTCAGAACTATGCGCTGTGGCCGCACATGACGGTCTTCGAGAATGTGGCCTTCGGTCTTGAGTCCCGGAAAATTCGCGGAGAAATGCGGGACAAGCAGGTGATGGAGGCGCTTGATCAGGTCAAGATGGCTGACTATGGGGATCGCAAGCCGGCTTCGCTGTCGGGCGGCCAGCAGCAACGGGTGGCCCTGGCTCGCGCCATCGCGTTCAAGCCTAGATTGCTCCTTCTCGATGAACCGCTGTCCAACCTCGACGCCAAATTGCGGGATACCATGCGAAGCGAGATCCGTCGCATTTGCAAGTCGACCGGATTGACGGCTGTCTATGTTACCCATGACCGGCGCGAGGCGTTGAGCATGGGAGACCGGATAGCCGTCATGCATCAGGGTCGTCTGGAGCAGATCGGGCCCCCTGAAGCGTTGTATCGTGCCCCCGCCACCCGGTTTGTCGCCGAGTTCATGGGCTCGACCAACCTCTTTCCGGTAACGGTGACGGCTCTCGTGAACGGATCCTGCAAACTCGCTACGCCGTTTGGTGAGATGATGGCGGTGGGTCCGTCCTTTGCCACGCAGTCGGGCGCCCGACTGACGGCACTGGTCAGACCCGAAACGGTGCGGCTCGGGTCGGCCGGGTGTGTAAATTGTTTTCAGGCCCGGCTGGAGCAGGGGGCATTTCTGGGGGAGGCGGGAATTTGGGAATTGACCGCCGGGGATTGCCGGTTGACCGCGCATGAGCTTTGTCCGCCTCGCCGTGAGGCGGGCGGGATGGTTCAAGTGGCCATTTCGGCGGAGCAGATTTATCTTCTGGAGGCGCCCTAAATGTGGCGGAAGATGATTCTGGCGTTCCTGCCTCTGGCCGTTCTGGTGGCCATTCCAGTCCTGATGCGTCCCGCAACGAAGGAAACTGGAGCCGGACTGGGGGGCACAGGGGATCGGGTGGTTATCCTCACGCCGCATTCGGAACCTATCCGCTACGAAATCGGGCGGGCATTCCGGGAGTATTACCGGGAGCGGTTCGGGCGGGAAGTGAGCGTGGAATGGCGGACCCCGGGTGGTACCTCGGACATTGTTCGCTTCATCGCGGACCGCTTTGAATCCTCCAAATCGCGCGATGCCGGAATCGGAGTGGATCTTTTTTTCGGGGGCGGGCAGTACGACCATCACCGCCAGGCGGAAAAAGGCTATGCCGTGGATGCCGGGATTCAGAGGCTTCATCCTGAGTGGTTCAGGGATGATGTCATGCCGCAGCGGTTTGGCGGCGAAATCTTTTACGATCCCGCCGGTCGCTATTATGGCGTCTGCCTGTCGTCGTTCGGCATCTGCTGGAACCGGCAGCGGCTGGGGGCGCTCTCCGAGGCCGCGCCGCCGTCAGGGTGGGAATCGCTCGGGGAGCCGCGTTTTTTCGGAACCCTTGTGATTGCGGATCCGACGAAATCAGGCTCGGTCAACAAATGCTATGAGTTGATGGTTCAGCAGCAGATCGCGGCGGCCGTGGCGGCGGGGCAGGGAGTGGATCAGGGCTGGGCCAACGGGATCAACCTGATCAAGCGGATTGCGGCGAATAGCCGGACGGTCACGGATTCCGCCAGCAAGGTGTCGCACGAGACGGCGGTCGGCGCCTCGGTGGCCGGGATCTGCATCGATTTTTATGGGCGCAGTGAGGCCGAGTGGTCGGCTATTCAAAGTGGGGGGGCTGAACGACTTGTGTTTTTGAGTCCGACCAACGGCACATCGGTGACTGCCGATCCCATCCAACTATTGCGCGGCGCACCGAACCGGGACAGTGCCGTGGCGTTCATTGAGTTTGTGCTATCCGAGGAAGGCCAGAAGCTCTGGAATTACAAGGTCGGGGCGCCCGGCGGGCCCCGGCGCTATGCCCTGCGCCGGCTGCCGATCCGCAAGGAACTTTACCAGCCGCAGCACGGCCAGTACCGATCGGATGCGGATGTGAACCTGTATGAGCGCTGTGCGGGATTTGTTTATCATCCGGAATGGACGGCAAAATATTTCAACCTGCTCCGGATTGTCATTAAATGTGTCGCCCTGGATTCCTTGCCGGAAATGCGGGAGGCCTGGAGTGAGATACTCCGGGCGGGCGGGCCGACGGCGGTCCCCCTGGCCATGGCGCGGTTTAATGCCCTGCCTTTTGGGTATCGTGATCTTGAGTCCTGCCGTCGGGCCCTGGCTAAACCATCGGCACAGGATGTGTTGAAAACCCAGCGGGAGTGGAGTGAGTCGGCCCGGCAGGCGTACCGTGATGCAGCCCGTTTGGCGAGGTCTGGACAATGAAACCGTTGCGCCTGATGTTTTTGGTGTGGCTGGGGCTGTTCTTTGTCATGTTTATGGCGGTACCGCTCTACGCAGTGCTTTCCCGCGGCTTGAGCCCCGCTCTCATCGTTGAGGCATTGGCTTCGCCCTTTTACCGGGAAGGCCTTTTGAATGCGTTCAAGATCGCGCTGGTCACAACCTGCCTGGTGTTTCTCATTGCCCTTCCCCCGGCGTTGCTGTTTGACCGGTACGAGTTCCCGGGGAAATCTCTGGTCAATGGACTGATGATGATTCCCATGATCCTGCCGCCCTTTGTCGGGGCATTGGGGTTTCAGCAGATCTTCGGGCATTATGGAGTGGTGAACACCCTGCTCGGTGCATTTTCGTTGGGGCCAGTGGACTGGCTGGGTGGGGATGGCCGATTCTATGCGGTTTGTGTGATTGAGGCGTTGCACCTGTATCCGATCCTTTACCTGAATGTGGTGACCGCGCTGGCGAATGTCGATCCCTCCATGGAAGAAGCCGCCCGGAACCTGGGTGCCGGCAGGTGGCGATGCTTGAGCCGGGTCACCCTTCCGCTGATCCGGCCGGGCTTGTTTGCCGGAGGCAGCCTTGTTCTCATCTGGAGTTTTACCGAGCTGGGCACGCCGTTGATGCTGGGCTACAACCGAGTCACCACGGTTCAGATTTTCAATGGCATCACCGAGTTGGAAGGTAATCCCATGCCGTACGCCCTGGTGGCGCTGTTGTTGCTTTTTTCAGGCGGGCTGTACGCAGCCAGTCGGTGGTTCCTGAAAGGGGGGGGCACTGATGGGGCGATGTTGATGAAAGGGGCCGGTGGGCGTGCGGCCAAGTCCTTGACGGGAATTCGCGGCTGGCTGGCGGCGGGGGTATTTGGGCTTATCACCCTGGCTGCCGGGTTGCCGCATCTGGCCTTGGTGGCCATGGCGTTTTCGGCCGACTGGTACGGAACCGTGTTGCCCAGTGGTTGGACGCTGTTGCATTTTCAGGGAGCGTTGTCGCATGAGATTGTGGTTCCCAGCATTCTCAACAGTTTGAAGTATTCCTCACTGGCCATGCTCATCTGTGTGGCGACCGGTATTCCGGCGGCATTGCTTCTGGTTCGCTGGAAATCACGATGGACGCCGGTGTTCGACCTGATGATCATGTTACCGCTGGCGGTGCCCGGCATTGTCATCGCCTTTGGGTATCTGGGAATGTGTGCGAGATATCCGTGGCTGAACACTCTGTTTGATCCGGTTAATAATCCGACCCTGTTGCTGGCGGCGGCCTATGCCATCAGGAGGTTGCCGTACCTGGTCAGAGCGGTGTGTGCCGGGCTGGAGCAGACTCCGGTCGTGTTGGAAGAGGCGGCTCGCAATCTGGGGGCCAGTCGGCTGACGGCGCTCCGCCGAATCACCATTCCGCTGATTGCGGCCAATGTGGTGGTGGGTGTCCTGTTTGTGTTTGGGTTTTCGATGCTGGAGGTGTCCGACTCCCTGATCCTCGCTCAGAAGGCCGCGACATATCCCATTACCAAGGCGATTTTTGAGCTCTCGCAAGTGTTGGGGCAGGGAACCTCCATGGCGTGCGCCTTCGGGGTATGGGCGATGCTCTTCCTCGCCTGTACGCTGGGTGCCGCTGCCATTCTGCTAGGTCGCAAACTCGGTTCTCTCTTCCGGTTCTGACAGTCGCCTCATTTTGACGAAATTGATGATCTGAAACGTTTCAGATCGATTTTTTTCATGAATGGCGGGACGCGCTCCGTTGCGTCCGCAGGCGTTTGACAAGCGGCTCTGCAGAGTGGTCTTTTTATCTATCCATTATCAGTAGCGTCCCATAGGGACGCCAGTACGCGGCAGGTGCCTGTCCCTGATCCCCTCGTTATGCGGAGGCGGCTCCACTTTCCTGAAGCTTTTACCCCGTCTTCTCCTCCAAATCCATCCTTACCTCCGCCTTTGCCAATTCCACAGCATCCAGAGTGAGCGCCACACTGTCGTCCGCCTGCTCCTGAGAAAAATAACTGGCGGCTTGAGTTCGTTGGATGATAGAGAATGACGAAATGATTCAAAGGGTGGTATCTGCAATGGGAACACAAACTGGACCAGTGAAGTGGCAGGCACAGTGGATTGGACGGGCGGGAGTATCCATGGTGAACTGGGAATTCCCGGTTCTGCCTTCACCGCTTTTCCGTCTTGAATTCAAGGTCGAAAGTGCGGTTCGTAGCGCCCGGGCGATGATTTGCGGACTGGGCTATTACGAGCTTTATCTTAATGGTCAGAAGGTGGGTGACCAGGTGCTCGATCCCGTCGTCACTCAATACGACCGCCGGGTGCGCTATGTGACCCATCGGGTCGAGGACTGTCTTCAGCCCGGTGTTAATGCCGTGGGAGTGATGTTGGGGAATGGCTGGTATAATTGCTCCACGCCGGATGTCTGGCACTTTGACAAGGCCTCGTGGCGTGATTACCCGAAGCTGCTGTTGCAGATCGAGATTGTGTTCAAGGATGGCCGGAAGGTTACCATCGGCTCCGGTCCGCAGTGGAAAGTGGCCGATGGCCCCCTTCGGTTCGACAGCCTTCGTAATGGCGAGACCTATGACGCGCGTCTGGAAAAGGCTGGCTGGAATTCCGCCGGATACGATGATTCGGACTGGTCGCCTGTGGCTGTGGTTCCCGGGCCGGGCGGGCTTCTGGAAGAACAGCTGGCGCCCCCCTGCAAGGTCATGGAAACACTGGTGCCTCGCACAGTACACGAAGTGAAGCCGGGTGTTGCCTTGTTCGACTTTGGCCGGAATATCGCCGGTTGGGCCCGGTTGCAGGTCAAGGGCGCCGCCGGGACGGAAGTGTGCCTGCGCTACGGGGAACGCCTGAGTGCGGATGGGACGATTGATCAGAAACATATTGGCGCCTATATCAAGGGCGGGGATTGCCAGACGGATCGCTATATCCTCAAGGGCGGTGGCGAGGAAGTGTGGGAGCCCCGTTTCACCTATCACGGTTTCCAGTATGTTCAGGTCGAGGGATTGCCGGGGACCCCGTCACTTGACACCCTGCGTGGCCGGGTAGTGCATACGGCCTTTGAGAAGATCGGTTCGTTCTCCTGCTCCAACGAGGACTTGAACCGCCTGCAGGAATGCACGCTGGAGTCCTATCGGGGGAATTTCGTCGGGATTCCCACGGACTGTCCGCACCGTGAGAAGAACGGGTGGACCGGCGATGCCCAGCTGGCGGCGGAAACCGGGCTGATGAACTTCAATGTAGCCCCCGCCTATCGGGAATGGCTTGCGACAATGGCTGATACGCAGCGGCCCAACGGGCAGTTCCCCGGAATCGTGCCAAGTACAGGGTGGGGATACAATTGGGGGAGCGGGCCGGCCTGGGACAGCGCCTTCCTCCTGATTCCGTGGTATATCACTCTTTACACGGGCGACACGCACTGCATTGAGCAACATTACGAGGCGATGAAACGGTACGTGGACTACTGTACCAGTCTGGCGACCGGGGGGATCATGTCCTTCGGGCTGGGGGACTGGTGTCATGTGGACAGCAAGCGCATGGTTCCGTCCGAACTCCCCGTGACGGCCTACTATTACACCGATGCGCTTCTGGTCTCGCGTTTCGCGGGGCTGACAAACCGTCCGAAAGACCAGCGGGCGTATGCCCGACTGGCTGCGGGCATACGTGAGGCCTTCAACCGGAAGTTCTACAAGGGCGACGGCGTGTATGCTGCGGGTGAGCAGACGGCGATGGGCGTGGCCCTCCATTATGGATTGGTTGATGAGGGGGAGAAAGCGAGGGTGGTTGCCCGGCTGGCGGAAGCCGTTGTTGCCAATCAGTGTCGTCCTGACTTCGGCATCCTCGGAGCCAAGACGGTGCCGCGGGTTCTGGCGGAGAACGGCCATGCCGATCTGGCCTACCGGCTGATTACCCAGCCCGAATTTCCCGGCTGGGTCCATTGGTTGCGTCAGGGTGCCACCACGCTCTGGGAAGATTGGAACGGCGAGTCGTCCCGGAACCACATCATGTTTGGCGATATCAGTGCCTGGATGTATAGCTATCTGGCGGGGATCAAGCCGGATCCCGATGTTCCCGGGTTCAAGCGTTTCACGGTGAGCCCCTGTTTCCCGGAGGGATTGGACTGGGTGAAGGCGGAGCACGCCACCCCCCGTGGTCTGATCAAAGTTTCGTGGAAACGGAATTCCCGGGGCATCTCCATGGACCTGAGTGTTCCCTCAGGCTCCGTCGCCACGCTCAGACTGCCAGGCGGCGTAAAGCTGCAAAGTCAGCAGGAACTGTTCAAGTTTGCCGGATCACATTTCACGGCCCCGTTGAAGGCCGGTGGGTACAAAGTACGGTTCAGTAATGGGTCCTAACGTTTCCACAATAATCAAGACATCCACTGGTGGCCGCCGACCTCCGGGCGGTGGTTGATCTGTCCCAAAATTATTGAACCCGGTAGGGCGGCCGCTACGAGGCCGCCCGAGACCGTCGCGCTCATAGCGCGCGACCTACCCGATCATGTCCAGCCAATGATGAGACCATTCATAAAAGTGCCCCTGGCGGGCGATGGTGGGTTCAGGGTGGGCACATGGCCAGGCGCACGGGCTCGCAAGCTCGCCCAGAAGAGGAGAGGGAGACCGAAGGACCTGAAGGGCGGAGCCTGCGACGACGCCGTGATATAGGGGTGCACATGACCAGGCACACGGGCTCGCAAGCTCGCCCCAAGGCCATTCTGGGAACTGTCCGCAGCAACAGGTAGCCCGTCCCTAAACGGCCCTCATCAGCTGCCTTCCGGCCCGAGACGGTCTTTCCATGAGTCGGGATGCCTATGGAGATTTTGGATGGCCACTACAAGGATTACCGTCCCGCGAATCTGATAAATCACACCATAGGGGAATCGGCTTGTCCGGCACCGGCGACTGCGCGCGGAAAGCTGAAACTCGCGAAAATCCGCTCAATTAACTCCGCTCTTTCCAGTGGCGAGAGATGGAGCGCTTCCTCAAGGACTTGTGTGGCTTGGGCTGTCATGCAAATGTCTCCCTTGCTTTGGTGACTATCGTATCACACTGTATTGAGTTTCAGCAATCCGTCTTCAACAGCAGTCTTCAACAGGGGCGCATTTCACAACCGTAGGGGTTTGCCGTGTCATGCTGAATTCGGGTTAGTTCACGACAAAGTTCACGAACATGTATTATCGCATCCGCCGACAACGCTGCATGACAAGCCCTGACAACCGGGTGGTGATTTCGGAGGCAGGTGCGGTGCGCAGCAGGCTGCCTTTCTCCAACATGTCGATCATCTTTCCGGAAAGGGTTTCTATTCTTTCCCGCACCATTGGCCAGCCAAGTGCTGCATCTTCCGCCATGTGCCGGAAGTGAGCCGGATTGACGTCGTTCACGTTCTTGCCATTCCCGATGTTCATGGCGAGCCTGGCCGAGAGTTCGGGCCAGACAATCGTGGCGACAAGGTCGTAGAATGGCGCCAGGCGTCTTTCGCCGGGTCGGTAGATCATGGAGTAGTTCTTTCCGTGCGCGTCTGCGTTCCCGATAAGCATATTGAAGATCAGTCCGTCCATGAAGGCGCGGATGTCGAGAACCGGAGTGGTGGACCATTCCCGAAGGAGTGCCACGCAATCCCTGACAAGTGGCCCGCCTTCCTGCTGGTACTTGTGCTCGGGTGGGTGGCCAAGGGCCTGGCAGAAATCCTCTTGATGCAGGCGAACCGTCCGCCCGAACCCTGCGCTGCGGATCCGGTCGTAGCGCGCAATAATGGTACAAGGCTTGTCGCCAATGGTCCGGATGGTGACTTCAGGCACGTTCAATCCGAGAGCCCCGGCAAGCCTCATGCAAAAGACTTCGTTGGCCGCCAGTCCGGGGAAATGGTCCGGTTCCGGTTTGATGATATGTGTGCTTGGGGTGTTACCCAGTGGAAGCGAAATCGAATCCCCGTCCACGATGACGGGAAGCTTGTTCTGGGCTCCGGCCAACGACAGTCGCAAGCCCTCTTCACCGGCCAGCAAAGGGCGACGGGGAAGTTCATGGACGATGGCCTCAAGGTCCTTCTCGTCGAGCGTACGAAGCCGGTTCTCAACCTGGGGCGGTGGCATACCCTCTGGAAGCAGGCTGATGGCACCGGCACATTCGCCTCCGATGCGCTCCAGCATCGCGAAATCGTTTCGCTCGCTGATCCCCAATATCTCGGCGATACGGGCTCTGGGCCCTTCCTCCGGCAGGATGCCGGCAAAGAAAGAACGGGCCCGCTTGCCTTCATAAGTTTCCGGGGTCAAGGGGAGCATTCTGGATAGGGGCGTGGCATTATCACGGGTCAGCCATTCGGGGCCATACGTGAAACGCAGCAGGCCACTATCGTCCTGCTCAAGTTTACCGACGCTCTCCTCGTTCAAGAAGACAACCAGAGTCTTCATGATAAAGGGGTTCCTTTGTCTGCCCCGCTTGTCCCGATGGCGAGCTTGGTTCCGAGGGCCTGAAGTACCTTGAATACCCCTTCAATGCGGGAGGTCGGCTTTCCCCGCTCCAGTTCAATAAGGAACCTCAAGCCGGTACCCGCAACCATCGCAAGTTCCTTTTGCGTCACCTTCAGGCGTTTTCGTTCATTCCTGATAAACGCACCGAGCTCAATGCTGTTATTGATAGTCTTCATGTTCCTGATCGGGAATATCGCATGTGTTTTGAAGATTATCAAATAAAATATTCCCGATAGGGAGTGACAGTTCAGTAGAAACTATCCGGAATATTGGCGCAATACCATAAAATGCGCCACAATACATCCCATGCCAAAAAAAGTATCAGAAAAAGAGCAACTCGCCATGCTTCAAGCAGTGGCCTGTTTCCCTGCCTCTGCCTCGATTGATTTCGGAGAATCTCCTGTCCGATCCCCAGGCCTGTGGACGAGTCCGGTCAAAAGGGGTGGGCATCACGGGAACCGTTTTCCAACCCCTGCACGGGCCGCAGGTGATTGATGAATGTTTCGAGCAGGTGCTCCATACGGCCGACGCGGTTGAGGATGTCTTTGAGAAAGCGTTCTTCGTCATGGTGCATTTGCCCTATCTCCAGCCCTTCGAGG
>CAJBSZ010000037.1 GCA_903958395.1 uncultured bacterium
AATCCCGAACACCGCATACCCCGGGGTTCCACCGGGCGGGATCCGCTGAGTATCACGCTTGTCATCCGCCGACAACTTGTCCGCCTTCTCCGCCGCATCACACACCCCCTCAGCCCAATACTTGGCATTCCCCGTCTGGGCACGCACCCCCACCTGGGCGGTGGGCGGCATCAGGCGCGTCATGGTATCACGCTGCTTGGCGGGGGATGAGGTCGGATAGGAATCCACTTCGCCATCCATCCAACTGGCGCTCAACCAGCCGGACCAATTCTCCGAAACCGTCACCGTATTGAACCATTCAACACCCTGGATGTACCCATTCCCAGAGTTTTTCTTGGTCACTTCGTTCAGTCCGTCAATCGTCCGCCCGGTCGGCGCCCGGACAATCATGCTTTCAATATCGGTATAGTAATAGGTCAGCGCCGATGAAATACAGTCGAACCTGGATTTCACCCCTGCCTCATAGGACAGGAAATGCTCGGGATCCAAACTGGACACCGGGGTTTCGATTTCATTGCTGCGTGCCGTGTCCAACCGCGTCAGGTCAGACAGGTTCGGCGCGCGAAAGCCCTGGGAGACCCCGGCAAAAACCGCATGGCGTCTGTCTTGGGTCAGGGGATGCAATAGCCTTAATGAGCCGGCAACGGTATCCCAATCCCCCTCAACCGACATGACCTTGTTGTTTTGGGGATTCAACACCCGTTTGGCCTCCGTCTGTGCGGCCGTATAACGGGCTCCGGGAATCACGTCCAGTTGCCCATCAAAAAGGCTGAGGGTATCCTGTACATAAAGCCCGATTGAATCATAGGTGGCATCATCGGCCACCGGCCCCTGGACCCCAACCTTGCTCAAGGCGCCATTAGCCTTGTACTTGTTCAGATAGGAATCCACACTGTCATGATAGTATTCGGCGCCGTACACCCAACTTCCCAGCGCCGTGTCGGACTCCAGTTGAAGCGAGGACCCCCATGTGGTCACGTCAAACCCCTGAACCTCACCGGTGTCATCCTTTTTGATTCGGGATTCATCCTCCCGCTGATCCTGGCGCGAGAGGATTATTTTTATGCGATCGGCAAACGTATTCAGGTTTTTCCCCTCGTAGGTCAGGGCATCCAGCGTCCGATGCTGATCCAGAAACCGGCTTTTCTCATCCCCGGCCTTCAACCCTTCCCAAGTCAGACCATAAATCGTCTTATGGGTCCGCCAGACATCATCCTGGCTGACCGATTGGTGCAAGACTATCACCCGGTTATCCGGATTGAGGTTGACGTCCACGCGTCCGTCGAAATCCAACTCATCGTAGCCGGTATGGAGCTGACGTCCGACTTCATCCCCGCCCCGAAGGTCACCATAATTTTTAACCGACACCCCCCCCACAAACCCAACCTGTTCATTCACCCGCCCGCCCAACTGAAGTCGCCCCATGGTGGATCGTTCGGCGGTTGCCCCGCGGTAAGTCAAAACCGGCGCCCAACCCGGTTTCCCTGAATACTCCGCAGGTGGCGCCACCGTCATCGCATTGACCGTACCGCCAATGGCATCACTTCCATACAAAACCGACGAGGGCCCCATAACCACATCATAGTCGCGCACCGACAATGAATCCACGGTGCTCCAATACTGGTTCGGCCCATCCCGGAAAACGGAGTTATTCAGGCGCACGCCATCAACCAGCAGAAGGTTCCGGAAGCCTGTGAACCCCCGGAAATAGGGCGACCCCTGCCCATACGAGGTCTTTTGCCCCATGACAGACGGAATCCCCTGAAACACATCCGGAGTACTCCGGGCTGCCTTCCGAAGCTGAGTATCATCCGCGTTCAGTTTGTAGGTGGTATAAGGAACCGACAGTTCATCACGGGGAACCCGCAAGGCCGTCACCACAAGGTTGCTGGTCACCCCGGCTCCCTCCGACTGACTGGGAACGGCCACGCTAGAATTTATTCCTGAAAACCAGACCACCCCCATCATTATCCCGTGATACAATTTGAGACGTGAAACACTATCCATATTCAGCTCCCAGATCATTGTTGTTGGAGATAAACGCCTGACCGTGCGAAAAAGTTCACTAAAAGGGAGTATGGACGACATCCCGGAGACTCGATATAACCCCTTTCCAATGTCGCATATGAAACCACCCCAGAACAACCCGTTGTTCCGTCCTCCGGCGGAAGCCGACAGCCTGATCCTTCAGATTGACCAGGGGTGCCCCTACAACCGCTGCACCTTTTGCGGCATGTACCGGCGTATTCCCTACCGGCGGCTTCCGCTCCCCGACATCCGGCTCATGGTCGCCGACGAGGCCCGCCAGGCACCCGACACCCGGCGCGTGTTTCTCGCCGATGGAGATGTGATGCGCCGGCCATTCGAAGAACTGGAGACGATTCTGATTTTGCTCAATGAGCATTTTCCCGCCCTGGCGCGCGTCAATCTTTATGCCACCGGAAGTGCCATCCACTCCAAAACTGATGCCCAGCTTCGCACACTTCGGGAACTGAAACTTCACACCTTGTATCTCGGACTGGAAAGCGGTGACGAAGCAACACTACAAGCCGTAAAAAAAGGTGAAACGGCCACCGAGATGATTGAGGCTGGACGCCGTGCTCAAGCCAACGGGCTCCGCGTTTCCGTCATGATCCTGCTCGGGCTCGGCGGGCAAGCCCGACACCGGGAGCACGCCCGGGCGACTGCCCTTGCCCTGAACGCCATGCAACCCCGGCTCCTCTCCGCCCTGCGGGTTGTCCCCATTCCCGGAACCGAACTGCATGCCGAAGTCGAATCCGGCCGGTTTCTCCCGCTCACCGAGCACCAGACGGTTGAGGAATTACGCCGGATTGTTGAGGTCCTCGACTTGACCAACACCGTTTTTCGAGCCAATCACAGTTCAAACATCATTCCTCTGGAAGCGCGGCTCCCGCGCGATAAGAATCGCCTTCTGACCCAACTCGATGCACTTCTGACGTCCGGCCATCTCGACGCCCAATCGCCCGGCGACCAACCTCTTTGGTTGTAAGCCATGCTTTGGAATCAGCCGGTGATATCAAAATCGCAAACGAGGGGTAGATGGTCTGAATAAGTGATGGCAGGCATTTCGAAATGGCGGATGACAATGCCGGGGCTGTGCAGAATGAAATCGAGCTCCATTTTGGGCGCCCAACTGGGATAAGTGGCCGCCCCGTTACGATTCGCGCTCTTCAGGCCCGTGGCCGCCAGAAAGAGTTCAATCTCGGGATCACCCCAAAAGGCATTAAAATCACCCGCCACGAGATAGGGCTTTTTGATGTTCTTGACGAGGGAATACAAGTCGCATAACTGGTGCTGCCGGTGACGGAACTTGATGGAGAGGTGCACGAGAAAAATCGTCACCGGCTCCAACTCAAGCTGGATCACCAATCGCTTCACCCCGTGGTCAAAATACAAAAATCGTTGTTCATGAACGGCATCGCGTGTCAGGAATGCATTCATCTGACTATTGGCCACCGGCATGAATCGCACCCACGAACGATCTCCATATTTAGATTTATAGGCGTGATAATGCCCGAGGGCGGAGGCAATCGTCTCCGCCTGATTTTTTCGATGCGAGCGGAAGGATCCGCCATCTACCTCGACAAGGCCGACAACATCGGGATCCTGGGACCGGATAAAC
>CAJBSZ010000038.1 GCA_903958395.1 uncultured bacterium
CAGGACTCGATAAACGGAAAACCGAAAAGGAAGCCCTGGATCGTCAGAATCTTCTCAATTCCATTGCTGCCAGAAACAGCGAGATTCAACAGTTGAAAAATAAAATAAAAAAAATCACCACCCTGTCAACCGATACCGCCTGGCAGTCGCCAAAAGCTTATGCTGTGAGTACGACGTCCAGTCTTGTCCTCTTTTCCGCCGCCTTCCTCACGGCCTACGATCACCAAGCGGAAATTGAAAAAGCCCGACAAGCCAAGGAAGACGCCTCCCCGCTTCCGGGATTTTGAGTCTCTAGTAGGGAGTGAATGGCACCCCGGGCGCGGCTCGAACGCGCGACCTACGGTTTAGGAAACCGTTGCTCTGTCCAACTGAGCTACCGGGGCAAGAAATTGGCCTTTATGATAGGGCAGGACTGCTGAGAGGGGCAAGATAAAACACCTAGAAGGGCGGGCTTCCCCGCCGAAGGCGGGGAGCCTGCGTCTGTCACTATCAGGCCCTTCCAAGCACACCCCAAACGCACACACTCCCCTAACGGGGAAGCGCGTCCTACAATCGAAAGCGCCCCAAGTTCACTCCGAATTTAATTTGTCGGGCTGTTCCGCTACGGGACAATAACTTGTATGTACTCGCCCCCGAATTCAATGAAGTTTCCGAGTGTCGCCATCTCGGCCGACGTCCTCGAGGGGTCCCGTACCCCGATGCCGCAGGTCATGCCCCAATTGTAGTCGTAATCCCAATAGCCGCCAATCGGCGTCGGCTTCGACCAGTCCATGCCCTTGAGGTACGGAGCAAGTTCCGGGGGAATAATCTTTTCATTCACATCGGCCGGATAGCCTTTTTTATCGACAATATAGGTATTGATCGCACCATCAATAATCCGCAGGTCGTTCATGAACGCGGCGTTCTGGGAGTTTACCCTGGCCTTTTGAAAGCTGGGTAGCGCAAGAGCGGCAAGCAAACCAATGATGGCGACCACGATCATGATCTCCACAAGCGTAAATCCCAGCGCAAAAGGATTCTTCATGGGAGCAGTGTAGACTGACGCCGATTCCTGTAAAGCGGAATCGACAAAATGTTAAGCGCCCCCCCTCTACGCCAGAGGCTGCGTGAAAACCCACTCAACCGCCGCCTCATAATTGCCAGGATGACTGCGGCGAATGCGGGACATAACGGCTTGTGAATCCGAGAACGCATGCGCCAGATAATCCCACTGCTCTCCCATCTTATCCATCCTGTGCCGGGCCCCACTCAACCATTGTCCATAGCCGTCGAACAACAAGCCATGAAACTTGAGAAGGGCCTCACGGCGCACATCGGGCGGCGGAACCGGCGTCCCCTTAATCAAGGCAGGAAGAAACGGATTCCGCAAGGCGCCCCGCCCGATCATCCACGCCGCAGTTTGGGGAAGTTGCCGGCGTAGATCGAACAATCCATCCACGTCGGCAATGTCCCCATTGTAAATGAACGGATGCCTGCACAAGGCAAGCGCCTGACCCGCCCGGACAACATCCACCAGGCCATCACCCATCTGATCCGCCGTTCGGGCATGGACGATCACCCCCGACAGGGGATATCGGTTAAGCACCTCCATCACCGCCCGGAATTCATCGGGATCGTGATAGCCCAACCTCATCTTCACGGATAACCTGACAGGCACCTCGTTCATGACTTCCGCAAGAATGGAGTCAATGCGAGTCGGATCCGGGAGCAACCCTGCCCCGCGTCCCCGCCCCGCCGCCGTCGGGTAAGGACAGCCCAGGTTCCAATTCACCTCCGCATGACCCGCCGCGCTCAATTCCCGCAAAGCCGCTGAAAAGGTTGGCGGATGATTCGTCAGCACCTGCGGAATCGTTCGCAACGCACGATTGTTTTCAGCCGCCACCTGCTTTAATTCGCCCATCCGCAACGGATGCCCCTGACGAAGCTGAAAAAACGGAGCCACCGCAGAATCGAAGCCACCAAAGCAGCGGGCATGCGCATCCCGGTAAACAACATCTGTAACACCACGAATCGGCGCCAGAATCAGAGTCTCTATGGGTGATGCGGGGATCATCGTGATCGGCACAGGAAGCTAAGCCGCTTTAGCACGAACCCGGGGGTCTTTTCGTAACCGGACACTCTTGGGTGTCACCTCAACAAGCTCATCCTCGTTGATATAGGCAATACAATCTTCCAAGCTCATCAAAGTTGGCGGCGTGAGAATGATGTTCTCATCCGAACCCGCCGCACGCATGTTGGTGAGCTGTTTTCCCTTCGCCGGATTGACGACAAGATCGTTATCCCGGCAATGCTCGCCGACAATCTGCCCTTTTTGAACCCGGATCCCGGGCCCCATGAACATCTTGCCGCGCTTTTGAAGATTGAACAGGGCAAAGGAAACGGTGGAACAGGTATCCATGGAGATCAAGACCCCGTTTCTCCGCTTCCTCATTTCACCGGCATACGGTCCATATTCCAGGAAGATATAGGTCAAAACCCCCATCCCCTTGGTATCCGACATAAATTCGGATTTGAACCCGAGCAGACCCCGCGTGGGAATCCGGTACTTGAGCCGGGCCATGCCGGTGCCCTTCTCCATCTCCTGCATGATCCCTTTTCGCGCTCCGAGCTTCTCAATCACCGTGCCCATGTATTGCTCCGCCACATCGATGGTCAGCTCCTCATAGGGCTCAAGCGTCTTGCCGTCCTCATTCCGGTAAATGACCTGGGGACAGCTGACCTGGAATTCATACCCTTCCCGACGCATCTTCTCGATCAGGATGGACAAGTGGAGCTCGCCACGACCGGAAACCTTATGCCCGGATCCATCCGCCAGCGTTTCGATTTCCAGCGCCACATCATACAAGGCTTCCCGCTTCAGCCGGTCGGCCACATGGATCGACGTCACAAACATCCCCTCAGTCCCGGCGAACGGAGAATTATTCGGAATGAAATTCATGGACAACGTGGGCGGATCGACCGGAATCGACGCGACCGGACTGGGACACTCGGGATCGGTATACGTGTCGCCAATGGCGACCGTATCCAGCCCAGCCACGGCCACAACCTCGCCCAATCCCGCCTCCTCGGTCTCCACCTTCTGATTGCAATTGAAGCGGTACAGTTTGGTGATCCGTGTGGGAGCCAGCTTGCCGCCCATATTGGCCACCACCACGGGCATGCCAACCTTGATCGAGCCTGACGTGATCTTGCCGATACCGAGCCGCCCCATGAAGGGCGAATGGTCAATAGAACTGACCTGAAGCTGAAGGGGCTCGTTGGAATCCCCGCCCGGCATGGGAATATACTTGATGATCGCGTCCAGAATGGGCCGCATATCCGTTCCCTGCTTATGGGAGTCTGCGGAGGCAAACCCGCCTATTGCCGACGCGTAGAGCGTATGGAAATCAAGTGCCGCATCGTGGGCATTCAACTTCACAAACAGGTCGAATACCTGATTAACCACCCAGTCGATCCGCGCCGCAGGCTTGTCGATCTTGTTCACCACCACAATGACGGGAATATTGCGCGCCAATACCTTCTTCAAAACAAAATACGTCTGGGGCATGGGGCCCTCCTGCGCATCCACCAGCAGCAACGCACCGTCCGCCATATGCAACACCCGCTCGACTTGTCCCCCAAAATCCGCATGCCCGGGCGTATCAATGATATTGATGGTATGGTCGCCGTACAGGAAAGAGCCGTTTTTTGAAGCAATCGTGATTCCCCGCTCACGCTCGAGATCCATGGAGTCCATCAGTCGCTCGGCAACCGCCTGGTTATCGCGGAACATCCCGCTCTGCTTGAACAGTTTATCCACAAGGGTGGTCTTGCCGTGGTCAACATGGGCCACAATGGCAACATTCCGAATCAGGTCAGCACGATGCATAATTACTTTCAGGGGGACTCCAGCGGAGACTTACGGGGACTCACCGGCAGGCAAAGATATTGGACTACGCTGCGGCGAATGTCAATTACTACTGAAACTCCGCCTATCGCTCCTGGGAGGCGGCGTCCTTCATGGACCACATGCGGCGAACCATGGGATCGCCAGGGAGACCGCTTTTGAGGATTTCACTGCGGATCTCAATCTGACGGGCGGCATTGGCCATGGTATATTCGCTGTTAAGCCGCATCAGGTCAGTGCGCAATCGTTTCAGTTCCGCGACAATCCACTCCTCCGGCTTCTGACTCTTCAAAGTCACGGTGCCGGGCATGGTCGTCAGTCTGGCCACAATGCCTCCGGCAATCAGTGCCTGACGCCCGGAGCCTGATTCAACGCGCTCCGCCATATCCTTCACAATCCCATCGCGCTGGGTCAGAATGGCGTCCAGACGCTTCATTTGCGCCCCCACCTTTCCACCCGCCAACCACTGGTTGTCAGGCTGGTTCAGGAACCGCTTGAGCGTCTCAATCTTCTGCAGGGCTTCCCGGGCCTGCGTCAGGAGCGAAATAAACGGCAGATCCGACAGCATCGCCTGGTCTGCCTGTTCCGGCATGGCGCTCAGATGCGTGTAAAACTCCTCAACCCCCAACACCCGGTCATACTCTCCCGCCGCATCCCGGCGACTACGCTTGGGCAAGGGAAGCGATAATGAATCGCAGGACAACACCTTTTCCATGATCAGACGATCCTGAAGCACACGAATCACCTCGGACTCGCCGTCCCGCCCGATCCGCTTTTCGATCTCACTGAATAAAAACGACATCTGGCCGGCCTTGCTCCTCAGGTTCAGGAAAACCTTGTCGAGATTCAGCCGGGCCTGTGATACGCGTAAATCGATCGAGCAGGCATCCACCGGCGGCAGCATCAAATCCATCCCCATCGCCTTTGAAAATTCCATTTCCCGCGCCAGCTGCGCAGCCTCGTTCAACTTGGTAAAACTCTTCGACAATGCCTGGATGGGCTCAAAAAGAACTTCCGCCCGCCGCTTCAAGGCACCTTCTGAACTCTTCCGGGCTTTCCCCACCGCGGTGACAATCTCAAGATACGGAGGATAGGTTTCCTTCAGACGATTCAACGCTTTCTCCAGCCCGCTCCCCTCGTCCAGAAGGATTTCCTGCCGTCGCTGCATCGAATCCAAATCCGACTTCAACCTGACCAGGCTGGCGGGTGTGTCGGCACTCACAACGGCCAATGCCTTTTTCACCGCCGCGTTATCCTCCGCAAGCTCCTCATAGCCGACATCCTCGCGAACAATCGAGGATTCCGCGTGCAACAGCGAATCCAACATCAGTTTGGCGCGCAGTGCATTTTCCTTTTCCAGCGGAGCCTTGTCGTTCCATTCCCAGGCCTCCTTCCGGGCAGCCTGCAACATGCCCAAATCTCGCGAAGCCTGAGTCCATTTCCCCTGCGTCAGGGAACGTTGCGCTTCTGTCCAAAGCCCGACCGTTGTCTCCCATATGCCCAATAACCGTCGCAAATCTTCGATGGCCACCTGGCAAGACGCGGAATGACGGGCATTGACAGCCTTCTCCAACTCAGCCGAAGCCGTCACAAACTGCTGCTCGGCGGCCAGGCGGCGGGCCTTGCGGACAAACGCCTCGGCAGGCGATCTCAGGTGCTGATAGGTCCAGAACAGCGCCATCGCCGCCACAAAGGTAGCCCCCAGGATTCCCATCCGGAGCATCGCCTGCTTATTGGAACGTTTGACGGCTCCGTCATGAAATTCCATCTCAAGATGCGAAATAGCAATCCGGTCACCATCCTTGAGCAGGCGCTCCTTGTCATCCCGAAGCGCCAACCCGTTCACGGACGTCCCATTCTTGCTGCCCAGATCGCGGATCCAGCAACTATTGTCCTCCTTGATGGTGATCTCGGCATGTTTGCGGGAGACGAGCATGTCAAGGAACACCAGGGAGGAAGAAGGATCAGACCCGATGATAAAAGAAGGCGGATTCAGGGGCTTCTTCTGTCCCCTCGTCTTACCCGTCAGCACCATCAGTTCGGAAACGGCCTTACCGCCCTCGGTCTTGTCGGCCTCCACACACAGGGTGCAATTTCCGATGCCAATCTTGTCGCCCAGACCCAGTTTCCGTTTTTCAATTTTTTTGCCCTGAAAAAAGGTGCCGTTCGTGCTCTCGAGGTCCTTCAGCCATATCGTCCGGCCCTTGAGAAAAACACAGGCGTGGCGGGAACTGGCCACGGTATCCTCCTTGGGAACCGGCCAGGTACAGGTGTGGCTGCGCCCGATGGTGAGTTCACCTGAAATGTCCTCGGACTTGATTTCCTGAACGATCCTCCCGTTGTGTTCCAATCGAATAAGCATAGTCGTTACAACTCCACTTTCCATTTTCGCACGGTGTAGTAGCGCTGGTCCTCGGGATTTGAGAAAATCCCTTTTGAAAATTCAGCGATTTTCCGGGCTTTGCCGAGGCTTCCCTGCATAAGCGCCGAATCGAACGCGAGTTGCTGGCTATTGAACCACAACGCTTCCCGCTCGCGTAACCGGGTCAGCATCCCCAACGCCTCGGCTTCAACTTCCGGGTTCCCTGCGCCCACCACTTTGGTCAGCAGGCCGGCCAGAAGGGACTCGGTTTGAATCCAGGTCGCAGGCGCCATCCGGTCAAGTTCCTGGCGAACCTGGCGCAAAATGTCAGCTTCCAGCATTTTAGGCAATTCAGAGGCCGGCTCCCAGTAGGCCCTCAGGAAATCCAGGGAAGGCCTGAAAAACTGGGCCGACAGAATCCGCTCCGCGCGGGCGCGTTCCGTGGCAGGCGCTTCGGCCCGGATGGCAATGCGCCGGATTCCATACCGGATCACGGTGGCCACTCCGAACCAGGTTCCATCTCCGTCACGCTGATAGGTCATCCGGGTTCCCGGAATCCCGTTCTCCTTACCCTGGAAAATAGCGATAGGCGAGGGCCGGTCGAAATTCCAGCGCCCGCCGCTGGCCGTCATTTGCTGGATCCAGTCCTCAACAAAGGCGGTGCGGCTCATGCCTGCGAATTTCTTATCCTGTTCTTCCTGAAGATAAACCCTTACCGGAATATCCCGGTCGCGCCCGATAAGCGACTCCACGACAACCCCGCCGGCGATGGACCGTTTCTTGAATCCCGGGGTGGCCGGAAAACAGAGGTCATATCCCCCATCCTTCAGCCCGCCGCTGGGTGCGGCTTCATACCCATCCAGATAGTCACCCGCCTCGTTTTTCGGCCATTCGAATTCCTTTTCCGGCGGCGGTGTTCTGGGCCTGAAGATAATCACCAGCAGAAGCAACGGAATGATCACCGCCAGTCCCAACATCAGACGCGTTTTGACTTTTTTCTGCTCGGCAACCTTGAGAAATTCAATTTCCTCAGGAGCAGCGGCACGGGTCTGCATGGCGCGGGTTTCGCCCTCAGCCCCGACTTCGGTCGTCCAGTCAGGTCGCGACATCGGCTCAGCTTCGGCCGCGCCGGAAGGCATCGCCCGAGTCCGGTCATCGGCCACCGGTGCAGCCGCCCGGGTCGGCACGCCCTTCCCTGTCGCCGCCTCGTGAATCGCCCCAACAGGCACCGGTGCGGAAAGGGGTCGTGTGGCCGCATAAGTGGCCTTGCCCGCCATCGTTCCACGAGTTTCCGGCGCTGCCGCAGTGGCGGGCGCGGCTTGTAACTCCGCACCGGCTTGAAACACCAGTACCGTTGCCTTCCCGATCCCGATCCGCTGTCCGGGCACCAAAGTAAAGGGCGCAGTGATATCGGCCTCATCCACACGGGTCCCAAACCGGCTCAGATTCTCAAGCACGGCGGTATCGCCGGTAACGGTGATCTTCGCGTGCTGCCCCGAAATATCCGGGGATCCCAGCCGAACCCCGGCCGAACTCGACCGGCCAAGAATATTTTCCCCGGGCTTCAGCACATACACAGCCGCCTTCGGCTCGCCTTTTTCCATGGTCAAACTCAGCGACATACTTATCCTCCACCACTCTGAAAATACTTACCCACTCCCGAATCCATCGCCCGGAGAATAATCGGAGTCACAATGATAATAAATACCGCAGGCAGGATGAACAAGGCCGTGGGAATCAACATCAGGGAGGGCGCCCGTGCCGCCTGGCGCTCCGCCCGGTGGAAACGGGCACGCCGGATTTCCTCCGCCTGAATTTTCAGGGTGGCCGCAATACTGGCACCCATCTCACTGCTCTGAACCACCGACGTCACCAGCGACCGGAATTCATCCAGTTGAATGCGGTCGGCCATCGCCTTGAGAGCCTCGATCCGGGATTTACCCAGTTCCACCTGACGCAGGGTGACGCCGAACTCGTCCCGTAGCGGCCCATGCGGCCCATCATTCACGAGATTACGCACCGCCGCACCGAAATCCTGCCCCGCCTCCATCGCCACCGTGATCAGATCGATGGCGTAGGGCATGCTCTTGGACATTTTATTTTTTCGCTCCATAGCCTTGCGACCGACCCAGGCTACCGGATAGTACCAGGCCGTCAACCCGAACAGAATGCCCCCCAGAAAGGCATACGCCCAGTTCATGCTTAACATAAAGATCATGAGGCAGGTGACGGCCGCCAGCACGGCGCCGGAAAACCCCTGCATCCCGCGAACATCCGCCGACTCCAAAGGAAGTGCCCCCGCGATCAGATCATTCCTCAGCTGCCGCGTCTGCACCGGAAACGTATGGTCCGCCCACGGCCCCGTCATCTTCCCCAGCGTACCCACCTCGGAGTGGAACACCCGGAACATGAGGGGTTTCGTCCCCGGAAGGGTTACATCTTCCCGGCGAATCACCGCGTTCAACCCGACCACCAGGAACAGGATGGCAAGGAACACCAACATCTGTATGACAACAACATCCATAGCAGTCCCCCTTACACGTCAATCGTAACGATTTTGTTGATGACGAAAAACCCGATGGTTTCCAATGCGACAACCGCCCCGATGGCGCACCAGCCAATCTGGGTCTTCACCAGCGGCATCATCAATTGCTTGTCCAGGAAAAAGAGGATGAAAAACGCAACCGCAGGGGCGGCGGCCATGGCGATCGCCTCGAACCGGCCCTGGGCCGTCATGGTTCTCAATCGCTCCTGGAAATCCGTGCGCTCACGAATCGTGTCTGTGATCCGATCCAGAACCTCCGCCAGGCTTCCACCCGACTGCATGGTCAGGCGAATGGCCGTCACCAGAAGGCTGAGATCCTCGCCGGGCATCCGCTCACACAGCCGACCCAAACTCTCCGGAAGATCCATTCCCAACCGGTACTCATGAAGCACCAGGGTCAATTCCTCGGTCATGGGTCCGCCCAGATCGCGCGACACGAGTTCCAAGCTTTGGGGAAGTGCTGCGCCCGCCCGCAGGCCACTCGCCAATCCCAGGGTCAGATCCGTCAACCGCATCTCAAACAGACGCCTTCGTTTGTTGATCAGATGCTTCAACCACCACTTGGGAATGTTGTAGCAGAACAGCGCGGCGAACAGGCAGACAGGAATCAGGATATACGGGTTGAGGACATTGAAGGCAATCAGGACTGAGGCCAGGATGCCCGCACCCAGCAGGGCGGCAGACCAGCACGACTGGGCCAACCGTTCAGGCGTGGTAAACCGGTAAATGGGCCCCTGCTGTTTCCCGTCGGTCTTGACATACCGTCCCGCCGTCCGCTCCAGTCCGATCTGGGCCAGTAACGGGGTAACCACCCAGACTATCCAGGTGACCGATACGAACACCAGAATCAATGCAAGGAAATCCACCATATTATCGCTCCTTCCCCTGACTACGCCTTGGGCACAAACACATTCATGTTCAACCGGAGATCGCCCTTAAGCTTGAGCTCCTCGATAAACCGCGGAATGTTTCCCGTCGCCACCATATGGCCCAATACTTTGCCTTCCGGCGAAAACCCCTTCTGCTCGAACACGAAAATATCCTGGAGCAGGATGGTGGCTCCTTCCCGTCCCGTCACCTCGGAAATCGCCACAACCTTGCGGCTTCCGTCAACCAGACGATTCTGCTGGACGATCAGATTCACCGCCGACGCGATTTGTTCACGGATCGCCGACGACGGCAATTCAAACCCCGCCATCATGACCATATTTTCAAGACGGGACAACGAATCGCGCGGATTGTTGGCATGCACGGTGGTTAATGAGCCATCATGCCCGGTATTCATGGCCTGCAGCATGTCGAGCGCCTCGGGACCGCGACATTCGCCGACCACAATCCGGTCCGGCCTCATGCGCAAGGCGTTGATCACCAGGTCGCGGATCGCCACGCGGCCACGGCCCTCGATGTTGGCCGGCCGCGCCTCCAGACGAACCTTATTCCGGTGATCCAGCTTCAACTCGGCAGAATCCTCAATCGTAACGAGTCGTTCCCCCCTCGGAATGAATTGGGACAACACATTCAGCAAGGTGGTTTTACCCGATCCGGTTCCGCCCGACACCAGCATGTTCTGCCGGGCCCGCACGGCCTCCTCCAGGAAGGTGGCGATGTCCTGCGTCATGCTTCCGAACGCGATCAAATCATCCGTTGTCAGTTTTCTTTTCGAAAATTTTCGAACTGTCACCGAGGGTCCATCCAGTGCCAGAGGCTGGATCACGGCATTCACACGCGACCCGTCCGGAAGACGGGCATCCACCATCGGACTCGCCTCATCCACATGGCGCCCGAGCGGTTCGACGATGCGCTGGATGATGGTGATCAGGTGCCGGTTGTCGAAAAACTTCATGCCGGTCTCGTACAGCCGACCCTTGCGCTCAATAAAAATGCGATCCGGTCCATTGACCATCACTTCATCCACCGAGGGATCCCGTAGCATCGGCGTAATGGGGCCGAATCCAATCAGTTCATCCAGCAGCGCCTGCCGGAGCACATCGATCGCCATATCCCGGGGCAGTTCATGACGCACCTCGCGCAACACCTGATCCAGGGCCACCTCCAACTTGGCGCGCATTTCCTCATCCTCGATCTGCTTGGTGGCGATCTCAGGCAGGTTGAGCTTGAACAGAACCTGCTCATGGATCCGCTTCTTCATGCCCATCATCTCTTCGGTGTAGAGCATGGCCATGGCCATGAACGCGGGATCCATGACGATATCGTTTTGCTCATCCTTGTTCCCGCCCGGTTTCTTCGCCCCTCCGGCACCCACCCCCTTGCCCTTCGATGGATCCTCCACACTGAATACCAGCGTATACCCACCGATTGTCAGCCGATCCTCGTTTTTCAAGGGTGCGGCTCCGGATAGCTTCTGTCCATTCAGCAACGTTCCGAAGGTACTGCCCCGGTCGGTGGCGGTCACAACGCCCCCGGAGCAAGCCAACACGAGATGCGAACGGGACACCTTGGTGTCGCTCAGCATCACCGTGTTCTCCTGAGCCCGGCCGATCGTGGTCTCAATCGCCGGATTGAGCGGCATGACCCGCTCAGGCGCTCCGGGATCCGGTGATAGGATGGTTAGGAATGGCATGGGATTTAAAAGAAAAAGAAGCGGCGTCCGCGTTTCTGTTTCGTAGCCTGATCCACCGGCATGGAGGATTCCTTGAGCGCAGGCGCGGTTTCCTCGGACACCGGACGGGACGGGGTCGTGGCCCCGACAATCTGGGGACTAACCAGAATCAACACCTTGCTGTTCTGAAGCATCGTATTCTTCTCTGAAAAGAAGAAGGAAACCACTGGAATACTCCTCAGGAAAGGAACCCCCTCGTTGCTGGACTGCTCGACAAGGCTCTTCATGCCGCCCAATACCATCGTCTGTCCGATGGGGCAGTTAATGGTGGTTTCAATGCTGTTTTTCTTTACGTCATAATCGCTACCCACCGGTATGGGATAACTGAGTTCGAGATTCAGATCCACGGCCGCCGTCTGCGGATCCAGAAGCCCGCCCCTGACCTTCATGATCAACCCGTAGGGTATATCCGTCAATCCGACCACATCCCGGGTAGCGGTACGCACCTTCAGGTTGCCACCACTCTGGAAGTTCCGCCATTCAGGGGAATCATTCTTGAAGGTCATATGACCCGCAGACTGGAAACGCCCCGGTCCACTGCCGGCAAAAAACTTCAGCGCGCCCTGCAGGCCGCTATTAATCGTATAGGTTCCCGTCAATCCCGAGGAATCCTTGGCACCAAATTTTCCCTGGAACGCCGTGGAGGTGGAATCCAATACCACCAATCCCGCCTTGACCAGGTTAACGCCGATGATTTTTTCCTCGCTCTCGGAAACTCCGACAAACATGACATCGAGCTCCAACATGGTGGGAACCACGGTCAGGTCAATCACGGCCCGGACGCGTGAATCATCCGCGCCTTCCTTGCCAGCCTTGACGGTCAGCCAGTTCTGAGCCTCCACAATCTGCAGAATCCGATCCCTGTCCCGCTGGCTGTACAGACTCCCGGAAACAAAGATGTTGTTGCCGGAGAACTTCACGCTGAGAACGCCCGGTGCGGGAGTCGCCGTATCGGCATCGTCCTGAACCTTCAGCCCCGCCTTTTCGAACGACTTCTTGAGCGACATCATCACCTCGGGCGTCGGCTGGAAAGTTGCCAAGTTGGCCACCGAGTCCTTGTAGAGGGCGATCACCTTCTGGAGGTATTTCCAGTGCTCAATGCTGCTGATTTCGCCCTTGATCACCACGCGCCCCAGGTTGATGGAGATATCCACCTCGGGAACGGAATCCAGGTCGCGCTTCACCGCAGCCAATACGGCATTGACGTTTTCGACCACGGTGATGGTGAACAACGCTGAGATATTTTCATCGCCCGTCACCTGCAGGTCGGTCGACCCGGCCCGTCCACCCATAACGCGCAGTTGCTGGGGCCCCTGCTGCTCAACCTTAGCCACAGTCTGATCCGCCACCCGGAACCCCTGCACCGGAAAGGCGACATTGATCACTTCCATCTTGCCGACCGTAACCGACACCTGTTCGGCACTGGCCGCACGCACGGAGATCACGCTCAGTGCGAACGTCAACAATGCCACACCCAACCCCATCCAACCGCGATTTGTCTTCATGGCTTTATTCTCCCTTAAATACTTATTTCTTGACTGCTTCTTTCATGATCACAACGCCCGGTATTTTAGGCAATTGAACCGATTCCATTCCCTGCAACAAATTATCAAAGGTCAGCTCATCAACCATACCCGGATCCAGGCGGTTGATCGCCGATTCGTCGCCGGGGCGGCGCAGGGCCAGTGTGAGCTGGGCTTTGCGCTGGGCAGCCACCAAAACCTGGGCCTGCTGGGGCGGTAGCGCCAGGATAATCTCGCCACTGCCGCTCTCCTCAGCCCCGTGGGCACTCGCCATGGCCCCGACATCCAGTACGCGGACACGGGGGAACAGCACCATCGTTGCCTCCTTGGAAACCTCCTGAATCGCCGCAGACAAATCGGCCGACTTGACCTGGCTCTTGATCCGGAAGGTGCCGATTACCGCCACCTCGTCACCCGGCTGCACAATACGGGCAATCCCGCCCGGCGGTACGGCCAGGGACACCGCCCACTCGCCTTCGCCAACGATATCCGCCATGCTTCGCGACAGCCCTACATCAGACAGCAATACATAATCCCCCTGGATGATGGAGCGCATGGCTTTCTGGCCAACAACCACTTCCGCACGCGACCAGAAAATCGACTGGGCCGGACGGGCGGACAACGCCACTTCCTTCTTCATGATCGAATCCGCCGTCAGAACATCTCCTGCCGCGACATCACGAGCCACAGCCACCACAGTCGTTGTTTTTTCCTTGGCCTTGTTGCGCTCCTTCAAGAGCCGCCCCACTGCCAACACCGCCGCCAACCCCAACAATACCGCCAACACCAGAGGAATAAAGTTCTTCATAATTCAACGTTTCCTTTCCAAGTTCCTTTTACCAAACCCTGCCACTGATACAACCATCAAAAATCACCGCCCCGCCATCTCACGTTTCACATCTCACCTCTCACTTCTCCTCCCCCCATGAAAACCCGCAGAGCCCTGCCTCTTTCTCCCAAATCATCAGGAGGATCCGATGACCCCGGGTAGTCCAGATGGCCAACTCAGAGCGATTCTCCGTCCGGCCCACCGCAATCGTCTTATCCAGAACCCAGCCGCCCGCCCGCATCGACTGCCTGAAATCCCCTCGCACCCGATCCAGGGAACCCGCCATCGTTCCCGTCTGCTGCCAGGTTGCCCCCGTATCATCCTGTCCCGTAATACTCGCCAATGGCGGAATCGGCACAACCAGCTTTTTCGCTTTCTCCAATACTCCGACCCGGGCAGCAATCCCCTCCGCCGCCTGTCCCGTGATTCCGCAGAACACCATGGCCACTATCAAAAAGAATCCCAACAGCCGCCCGCCATCCAGATTCTGAATTCTGGATTCTGGATTCTGGATTCCGCCTTCTCGCCTTCTCTCACTCATACGGCCACTTCTCGCCATAAATTTCGCGCCACTTCTTGGCGACCTGACCGGATTCGTTAATCCCGTACTTATTCCGGATATACCCGGGATCCGCTTCGGCCTTGGTTCGCATCAGCACCATGTGGCCGCCGCCCAAGCTCCGGCCGACCAATTTCACCGTCTCCTCAGGGACTCCGCTCCCATACATCACGCTCCCGGCATTGAACATGAATCGTGTCCAGTCAGGCATTTTCATTTCCAACTGGACATTCCCCTTGGCTTCCAGACTCCAATCATATTCTTTCTTATCCGTCTCAACCTTCGTGGGCTTGCGATAGTCGCTCGAGTCGAAAAAACGCTGATGGATCGTCCCCGCGTCATAGCCGCCGGGATTATAGCGGCACCCGTAGTTCCAGACCGAATAGCGATCCGCCATCACCAATTTCTGCCGCGCCACCATCAAGTCACCAATCCACAGAATGCCTCCGAGCAGAATCATGAAGATCGGGATGGCAATCACAGTCTCCATCATAATGGAGCCGTCCCTCCCGCATTTCATAAATTCCCAACCCTTCATCTGCACCCTCTCACACGCTTCACGCTTCACATCTCACTCTTCACACCCCTACGGCGCCTGCGTCTCATGCATGGAATCGTGATAGTCCTTGGACGCTGAAATATCCTTATCTCGCCGGACACGCTCGGTGTCCAGGGTTCCCTTGGCCGTCTTCTCCCGAACCGTGGCAGCTTGGCCTGCCACAAAAAAACCATCTCCTACGGCACGGCCAAAGGTGATCACGGCGACAATAACCGCGGCAGCGATTAACACTGCCAGGATGACATATTCCATCATCACCCCGCCGTCACGATTCCCCGTCATGCGCTTTTTCATACGCTCCATTTCTTATATTTCTCGTGTCGTTTGTATTCATCGCCTTGTTCCACCCCGGCGAGCCCTTCGCACAGGATACGCGCAGACTCCAGGTCGGCTTCAACACAATCCGGAAAACGGGGCGCCTCAGCCAGGGGGTAAACCGAGACAAAGAGAAAAAAAACAGTCACCCCCGCCGCAACAGCCATGAGCATGATCATTTGTTTCATAGTATTATCCTCAATGAACGACCCAGCCTTCGGCGCCACCATAGGCAATCTCGGCGCCTTCATTCATCCCTTTCGGAGCCCCCTGCGCGCCCAACGCGCCGCCGCCGCCATACAGCGGGATCCAGGGGCCGCCTTTGACGTCTTCCAGGATTTCGCCCGCCGTGGCCTTGTCCCATTTTCGTCCAGCCGTCCCCTTAGCCCAGGCCCTGTGCAGGGGAATCAATTCCGCATCCCAATCACTGGTCTTCAGGTTCCAGAGTTTATCGCCGCTGTTATCCTCATAGGTGACTTCATACTTGCCCTGTCAATCCTGGGGAGGCTTGGGATTATACCCGGCAATGGCCGCCGTCGCGGTCCACATATAACGGTTCCCACTATCCAGCGTGAAGGGCCGGATGATTCCCAGATCTCCACCTTCCGCCATGAACTGGAACGGATTATTCACTTTGCGGGTCACCCCCACAATCAGGGAACCCCCTTTCGCAAAAAACTTATCCTGAAGCACCTGCGGCTTGGCCAGGGCGGTGGTGGTATACCGCTCCGGATTGATCACCCGGGGATCATTGCCTTTAACCGAACTGCCTCCTGAGGCAACCACAGCCCCGACGCACGCTCCGTCCACTTCCGCCCAGACCGATGAAAACCAGTTCCATTCCGCAATCAACATGTTGGCACGCTGCACATAATGCCTCTGAAGCCCATCCCCTTTCAGGACAAACCATTCGGACTTCTTGGAGCCTGGTCCAAAAACCTCAGCGGCCGTGTTCCCTTGTTTGGGAATATAGTCCGAGTGACGCAGGAAATCGTCCTCATCCTTGCCCTTGAGAATCCTGAAATTCTTCTTCAGGGGATCCTCTTCCTGTCGCAAGGAATACATGATCCCCCCCCCGCCGGCAAATTGGTCGTTCCAGGTATCGGAAATATTCCCCTTTAAAATGGTCTCCACGGTCTTCTTGATGCGCTTGGGGAGCTTGTTGATCAGCTCCTCTTCCTTTTCATTCATGTCATCGATGTTCTTCCGGCACTTGTCAATCGGAGAGGCCAGGGCCGTGTAGCTCTTGCCGTCATTTTCAGCGGCGGTCCGGGCCGCCTCGATATCGCTCTTTTTTTCGATGTGGTTCTTATTGAGCCGGATCCGGTCGCGTATACAGGGAAGGACAAACGTCTGCCCCATGGGATTGGGAGTCGACACCCCGTAACCGGTTCCATAATAATAACTGCCCTTGTTACAGGCACTGGCACTATTAATTTGCTTCATCAGCTTTTCATCCCGCTCAAAATCCTTCAGCGTCCAGTACAGCCACTTGTCCACAATATAGTCCATCTCCATGCGCACCATCTGCACATAGGTCCAGGACATGGCCCGATTCAGGGCGGCCACGCGGCTGTTGCAGTCGGCCTGGACAATCGCGCCGGAATAAGCGGCGGCATCCGCCGCATTCTGGACTTCCACGCGCAACCGCACCGTGTCGCCCACCGCGTAAACCGCCAGCGCCATGACAAAGATCGAGAGGAACACGATGATGGTCAGCGCCAAAACCACGCCGCTCTCATCCTTCCACAACCTCAACGCACCTTTGTTCAACGCTCTAATCATAACAATAGCTTAACCCCTTACCCCCTTAATCCCTTAACCCCTTCTCCTCACCAGCCGCCCGACGGAATTCCCATTTTCGGGAGTGTCACATAGGGCTTGGGCATATATACCGTTTCCTTGAATTTAATGTGGGCGTAGCGGACCATATCCGCATCCCCGATATTCCCCGAGTCATCCGTTTTCTGCTCAACATACTCCATGCCGCTGTCCCAGGGATTACAAAACCACCCGATCATGGGCCCTGCGATGGGCATAATCAGTGCAAAATCCTGCTCAACAATGGCCTTGATGTTCCATTGTCCAACCTCCTCAATGGTCACCTTGGTTTTGCGTTTCACCCCGCCCGATCCGGCAATCTCACCCCAACCGGGAATTTTCTTGTCGGTCTCACCCTCAGTCATCCCATTGACCACCCAGGCACAGACCTGCTCGGCCGCCTGCTGGGCCGCTTTCTGATACTCCCCTTTTTCGCACACCAGCGTCGCGCGGGCGGCACAATAGGCAGCATAATGAACCACCTGTTTACCCATCCAGATATGGGCAAATTGCATGCAGGCCATGATCAGGGTCAGGATTAAAGGGAAGGCGACGACAAATTCGAGCATAACAGTCCCGCCCTCATTTTCGTTCCTCTTACGGACAAGGAGTCTGTCAGCCTGGATCATTCGAGCCATAATCAATTCCCTACCATAGCAGCGCCACGACCAAGCCAACCGAAATCGGGAGGCTGAAGGGAATACGAACGAGAGTTGAATCCTTTGGAGGAAGACTTGCGGCACCGGCGGCACGGTCATAACGCCAGTCAAACAGGGACCGGACCCCATGCCTGAGTCGCGCCCCATTAAGTTGTCCGGAGAGAAGCATAACCACTCCCATCACCACCCCGACCACCGAGGTGGTCCAGAGCAGCATCAACAACTTGGCCCAACCCGCGATTGCCCCTGCGGCGAAGAGCATCTTCACATCGCCCCCTCCCGCACCGTTTAAAATGAACGGGATTAACAATACGCCGCCCGCCACGCAGGCCGCCGCAAACCCGTCAATCACCAGGGGCCATCCACCCAGTCCGAAACGAATCAGTAAAGCCAGGGCTGCACCCCCAACCGTCAACCAGTTGGGGAGCAGCCTCGACCTAAAATCAGACCAGGTGAGAGTCCCCGCCCAGCCTAGTACTGCCAAAAGCAGAACAATGACACCGTTCACGGGCCTGTCTTAGGCTCATGCATATCATCGCTGTATTTTTTGGCGTCCTTGATGCCGTCATCGGTCACTTTCCGAACGTCCTTCAACTCGGTTTGAGCCGATTTTTCACGGGCTGTCGCGGATGTCGCGGCCACGCCGAACATGCCCACCAGGGTCTTGCCGAACATCGCCACGGCCACAACCACGGCCGCCGCGATCAAAACCGCAAGAATGACGTATTCCATCATCACGCCACCGGTCTTATCGCCCATAACACGGCACAACACCTTACGCATCCAGCTATTCTGCAAACGCTTCATTCTGTTTCTCCTTTGGCAATACGCCACATTAGCCTGCTACCCTTATGTTTCCTACACCGGCGGTCACGGCAACGGCAGGCTCACGCCGCTCATAACCATCCGGTAAAGCTGTACAAATGAATTCCCGAGCATTCCGAAATCCTGCCCCGCAACCCCCTTCTCATAATCGCCGAACATGGGGGGCTTACCGGCGGGATCGAACAACACGGATGAACCACCGATAAGAGGAAGGATGATGAGGACGGTCAGGAGCACATATTCCATAAGCACATCGCCCCGATTGGACTGAGCCAATCGTTTTAAAATCGTTTGATGTCTTATGTCAGGAGCTTGCATAAAACCCATCGCTTTCGTCGTCACTATGGCGCGATGCCTGAAACCAAGCAAGACTCTTTTTTCAGGAATTTCAAGGATGCAGGCTCCGGAATCCGGCCCGGGAAACAGTACTCCAATCGGCGTCAAGATCGGCGGGAGTTTGATCCAGCATCGGACAACGCAACCCCCGATTACAGCCCAATACGGGAATCAGGGGAAAGGCATGGCGCCTGAGATCAGGACCCCCTACACGGGCGGGGTGAATCAGGCACCCCACCCGTCCGGACGCCTCATCCAGATACCCCGCAAAACAGCAACTCCCGTAAAACCGCATCCACACCCAGGCCGTAAATCCCACTGTCAAAGGCGCCAATACGCTCACCAGCAGATGATCACGCCACCCCCCCCGCCGCCAATGAATCCGGATCAGATCACAGAAACGGGGCCGAAGGGATCCCGCAACCTCGTTTAATGCCTGGGTATTGTTCTTAAGAAACGCCCGGATCCGATCCGGGGCCCACCGCATATTCACACAACATCCGCAACATCCCTGTCGGAATGACTGACACTCGATCATAGCGTTCACCTCAGATTCGCTACCCCGAACACACTTCACGTTACAACACTCTGAAATCTATCCGACTCCTTCGGTATGATCAGCAAAGGTTCCTCGTTACACCGCATGCCCGGCGCACGATGCAAATCAGCCTGAGCCGGGCTTCCCGGCGATAGGCTGATACTGGTTCGGCAAATTCATGATGCCCATTTAAGTGCCAGCTTACGGTGCTCAGCGGCACAGTCGCGGAGGTAAAGATTGATCAGGTTCTGGTACGGCATGCCCAATTCAGTGGCAAGGTTTTTGAAATAGGCCACCGTTATCTTATCCAGCCGGATGGTAATGGGCTGTTTGAGCTGTTTGATGTAAGGGTTTTTAACCCCTTTCATTCTCGAAAAATCATAATGTTCTCTCATAGGTCACCTCTCGTAATCCTTGCATTCCTCTTTGTCTGCCTTTCTGGCGGAAATCAACCTGATCACCTCATCATTTTCACGGTAACAGTGGCAGACGACCAGCGCCCTGAGTTTAAAGCTTACGCCAAGCATGATGAATCGATCTTCCTCTTCCGAATGATCGGGATCGAAGAACCGAATGGCATTTTCGTCCAAGAAAACTGTCTGGGCTTCTTCGAAAGAGACCCCATGCGCCCTCTTGTTCTTGCAGTTTTTGTTTTCATCCCACTTGAATTGAATGCCACTCATATAAATACAGTGTATGTACCGCAAACCCGTGGGTCAAATCATTTTTACGGGCCGAACGGCGCCAATCAGGCGCGCTGTAAAGCGTCGCGTGAATTGGCTGGTTGGGGTACTGATTTCATGATCATCGTTTCCTCAACTTTTTGATCAATGCGTCATAAGCCGCGTGCGACCCGATCCAGAACCAAACCGCCGTATTCTCATGAACGACGCAAACGGCCCGCCAGTGGATTCCAATTCTAACGGAGTAGATAGGCTCGGAGTGGTGAATGCGCTTGAACTGCAGTGAGGGATGGCGGGGATTGGATGCCCAGAGTCGATAGACTTGACGAGCAAGAGAACGAACCGCCGTCGGCGCCTCACGCAGCTGCCGCCGGAAGGTGTCCGTCGTTTCAGATATCATGAGCCAAATCCATCTTTCGGGTCTTGCCCCTCCGCCGTTCTGCCAACGCAACCCCCGCAAGGGTTGCGAGCTCATCCTGGGAGTTCTTGAACGACGTGTCCCATTTCACTTCGGCATCGATTTCGGCCAACACAAAACGCGCGATCTCGTTCTGTTGCTTCGAGGGCAAGCCGGACACCCGACTAATTGCTTTTTCAAGTAATGCTGTCATGTCTTTATTAAACTCTGAATCGTCTTATCCTTCAATCATTCTTTCATCCCCAACGTTGCGCAGCAGTCGCGCGAGCTTGCGAGCGTAGACTGGCTGCGCTTGTTGGGATCTTTTCCATTACGGACCATGTCCATGGCTCATGGTGGCGGCCGCAGCGGTGGGGATGGCTCCTGCGGCAGTAGGTTGGTTGGCGTGACAACCGGCACCGGCTCGAGCAGGAGTTCACCGGGCGGCATACCCTGGCTCGCAATTTGAAGCCACCGGGCGGTGGCCTGACCAAGCTGGTTCACTGCCGACGGGCTGCAGTCGGCTGGCAATCCAACTCCCGCTCTTCCGACCATGACGACGGGGCAGCCGATTCCGGGAAGCGGCAGTGCCCGCGCCGGAAAGATTGCCAACCCTCCAATGTCATACCGCGCCAAATTGGAGATACGGGCGACAGCCGCCACCGGGTCGGCAGGTAGACAGGCAACAAGGAGTCTGAATCCAGCCTGCGCGAGCGCGGGCTCCATGGCGGCGATCAGTCGATCCGACCCGGGGTAATCGGCGGTGATGGCCAGTCCCACCAGTGAATTGCGCCCGGCAACCATGTCCAAAGCGGAAAGACTCGGCGCGTAACCCATCTGGCGGATGACCGCCTGGACCTTTTCTTCGGTGGCCCTGCAAATCCCATACTGTGACGCCCGGCCATTGACGACAGCCGAGACGGTCGCCGTAGATACCCCGGCGACAGCGGCCACATCGCGCTGCCTCGCCCCAGCCTTTATTCGTTTTCTAGCCATCTGAATCGATTCAGATCGCAGTTTTGCCCGATTTGGTCAAGGGAAATTAGTTAAAAACACCCGCTCCATGGGAAATTTCTTTGATCGGCTCCGGGGTCACGATCTCGGGTGCTGGTTGCAATACCTCAGGCTCATGCTGCGTCACCACTTCGGGTGCAGGGACAGGTTCAGACAACCGGAATGGGCTCACCTTCAGATCCGTCAGGGGCCGTTCCTTGCGGTTCGCTAACCGCCTGTCCGGCAGGGTCAGTCACGACGGTTTCAGGCATCTGAATCGATTCAGACTTATTCCAACCCGGCACCCAAGCCGGGAGACTCCTTCAGGCTGAGCGTCCCACTCGGATCGGTGCTCACCTTGATCGTTTTCCGGACAAGCCGGCTCAGCCCTTGAAAATCTTCCAGAACGCGGCTTTTGAGCTCATTAACCATAGTCTGACCACTGAACGCGACAAGGCTGATTAAAACCAGGGCGCCGGCTTCGGCGGCACACAGCAACCCCGAATACTCATCGCTACTCTTCGGATCCCGAACATACATCAGGTCAGGTCCCAGAAACAGGCCGTTACGGATACCCTCGGAAAGGGAGGAAACATCGGTACCGACTTCAACCTGGATGGACACCGAGTTCCGATGGTGAAGAAGATAGGAGAGATTCTGCTCCAGAATATAAATCACTTTGCTCCGGGTCTGGTTAATCCGATCCATGGCGGCATAAAGCAGCCGGGACAAGGCCTCCGGCGACGGACCAACGAAAATCACAATACCGCCTCCCGCCTGGTTCAACGCGGACTCCACAAGAGACACCTGTTCAGGCTGACTGAGCAGGCCGTCCAACGCAGGAATGTCATAAGTCATGCGCTGAATGGACACAAATATACTACCTCGCTGGGTGAGGTAGTACACCTTGAATCGGCCCAGTTTTGGCATTCCAAATGCGAAAACACCGTGATTTCCGAGATCCGACGAACCGGAACGACGGGCGTTGCTAGCGAAAAACGCCAGGGTGTCGCGAATATCATCGGGCGTAAACACGGCATTGATAATGATCCGGAACTCGTCTCCCATTTTTTCAACAGGCGGGGCCCCCGCAACCAGCAAGACCTGGGAAAAACGGTTCCCCTCGCCAAGATAAGTCAAGATTTTTGACGCATAATTCATATCGTTCTCCTGAAATGGGACTCCACCCAAGCACGCTCTGCGCCTATGCCATTTCCAAATCTACCCGACTCATACGGCCTGAGCAAGAAATTCAAACCTCTATTCACCATTTGCAAACCGCCTGGCAAAGTGCTTAAATATTCCGTAGAGGGACTGGGCGGGATGGCGAAACGGGATTCGTGGGGTTCGGCAAGCAGTCGAAGCGACATTCCGGGTTCTCCGAACACAGACCCTCAGGAGGACACGGCCATGAGTAAGTACACTGTCGTGGTTGCCGATACGCTTCGCGCACGGTTCTTTTCCCTGCAAGATTCAATGACCCCGGAAGTCGAGTCCAGTCCCCGCTTGATGGAGCGGGAATGCCTGGTGAACCCCGAAAAGCCCAAAACCAGCGCCCAGCGCCGCGAAAAGTCAAATAACGGGCGCGTGTTCGAGGATCATCGCGAACGGCATGCTCTGGAAGGGCAGCGGCATTTCACGGGGCTGATCATCAAGGAAGCCCTGAAACAAACCCGCAAGGCGGATTCGCATTCCCTGGTTCTGGTGGCCGGACGGAAAACCCTGGGGCTGCTCCGGGAAACACTCGCGTCCATCAAGACCAATGGCCTGGCAATTCAGGAATGGGACCGGGATCTGACCGGCGAAGCCCCGCAGAAAATCCAGGAACTGCTGGCTAAACGCAAACTCGTCCCGGCCATGAAGAAACCGGCCCGACAGGCGCGGAAGTAGACGGAGACGGGGCGGGCGCTTTAGAAATGCCCGCCCAGAAGAAGACGAAGGATGAACATGGAGATGGGGTAGATAATACGGTCCAACACCCCGAGCCAGAGCAGTCCGAAAAGAATAAAGATTCCGTATCGCTCAATGCTTAAATACTGGTCGTCCAAGCCCCGGGGAAGAAGTCCGTAAAGGACGCGGGATCCGTCCAGCGGCGGGAGCGGGATCAGGTTGAATACCCCGAGGGCCACGTTTGTGGCGCAAAAATAGGCCAGGAACCAGCCCAGCACCTCTGAGTACGGATTCGCCAGCTGAAACAGCAACCCTGCGGCAAGGGCCAGAATAAAATTCACCAGGGGGCCGGCAGCGCCCGTAATCATGATTCCCTTCTTGAGATTCCTGAAATGATAGGGATTGATGGGAACAGGTTTAGCCCACCCCAGTAGCACCGGACTTCCCGTTACAATCAGAATGATGGGAAGGATAATGGATCCAAACAGGTCAATGTGGGCCATCGGATTTAGCGTCAATCGGTTGGAATTCGCCGCCGTGGGATCCCCCAACCGGTAGGCCGCATAACCATGCGCCACTTCGTGCAGAATGATGGAAAACCCCAACGACACCAACTTGATCACAAACAAAATAATCGCTTCAGGACTCATAATGGGGTCGGACTATACACAACCCTTCACTAAAAATGCAACTATCCGTCCTTCTGAAATTCCTTGACCCCTCCCGCCCCCC
>CAJBSZ010000039.1 GCA_903958395.1 uncultured bacterium
ATTTAAAGACAGGCAGGCGAATTTATGTTCTCGACGATGTTAAAGGCGAAATTGCATGGGGCCCGGGTGACCGGATCCAATTTGGATTATGAAGGCAGTCTGACGATTGACCGGGATTTGATGGACTATGTCAAAATCCTGCCCTATGAGAAAATTCTGGTTTCCAATCTGGAAAACGGGAACCGGTTTGAGACTTATGCCATTTCGGGTGAACGTGGCAAGGGTGAGATCTGTTTGAACGGTGCTACGGCGCATCTCGGGAAAACCGGGGATCGCCTCACCATTTTCACCTTCGGGCTCGTCCCTACCGATCAGGCCGCTCAAATCCGGCCCCGGGTCATCCGCCTTGACGAAAAAAACAAGATGATCGGCGGCTTGTGTCCGGTCTGATTTGAAGGTGACTGGGTTCAGATAATTTTTCTTCTGTCCTGAACCCTGAACCCTATTATCTCCGGTTACGCCGCCGATTCCGCCGCCTCGTCCAAGCTCACCCGTTGTGAGGTGACCATGGGTTTGGTGACGTGAAACTCGCGGATATCGCCGCGTTTGGGCACTTCGAACATCACTTCCAGCATCAGGTGTTCGAGGATGGCCCGCAGGCCGCGTGCGCCGGTTCCCTTTTTGGCCGCCAGTCGCGCCATTTCGCGTAATGCCGTGTCCGTGAAGGTTAACTTCACGTTCTCCATGGCCATCAGCTTCTGGTACTGGCGGATCATGGCATTTTTCGGCTCGGTCAGCACCCGGATCAGATCCTCCTCGCGAAGGGGTTCCAGAGTGGTGACAACCGGCAGGCGCCCGACAAACTCGGGAATCATGCCGTATTTCATGAGGTCTTCCGGTTCGACCCGGCGCTTGAGATCCTCGACGATGGTTTTCTTGGCTGGTTCCCCGAAGCCGAGCGTTTGTTTGCTCACGCGCCGGTTCAGGATGTCATCCAGTCCTACGAATGCGCCGCCGCAGATGAACAGGATGTGCTCGGTATTGATCTTGAGATATTCCTGCTGAGGATGCTTCCGGCCTCCACCGGGGGGCACGCTCGCCGTGGTGCCCTCGATGATTTTCAGAAGCGCTTGCTGAACGCCCTCGCCGGAGACGTCACGCGTGATGGAGACATTTTCGGTCTTGCGGGCGATCTTATCGATCTCGTCAATGTAGACGATGCCCCGCTGGGCGCGCGCGACATCGCCATCGGCCGCCTGAATCAGGCGGAGCAGGACATTCTCGACATCCTCTCCGACATAGCCGGCTTCCGTCAGGGTGGTGGCGTCAGAGATGCTGAAGGGAACATCCAGGCAGCGGGCGAGGGTGCGGGCCAGAAGCGTCTTGCCGGTACCGGTCGGACCGATGAGCAGGATGTTGCTTTTCTCGATCTCCACATCCTTGAATGCCGCCATCGCCTCGCCGGGCTCACCCTGCTGGAGGCGCTTGTAATGGTTGTGAACAGCGACGGCGAGCACCTTCTTTGACTGATCCTGGCCGATGACATACTGGTTCAGGAAGTCGTAGATCTCGTGGGGTTTGGGCACCTTCGAGATTCCCTCCGCCTTCTTCTGGGGCGGGGTTGCCGCAGCGGGCTTTCCGCCCGTCTTGACGAACATATCCTGGCAGATCTTGGCGCACTCCTTGCAGATGTAGGTGCCGGGCGGTCCCGCCAGTAGTTGTCCCGCCACTTCCGGCGGGCGGCCGCAAAACGAACAATTAGGGATGGAATTCCTGGGTTTAGCCATGGGGATTACACTTTCGGAATGGAGACTTTTCGGCTTGCCAGAACACTATCCACCAGGCCGTAATTGCAGGCTTCGTCGGCGGACATGAAGAAATCGCGGTCGGAGTCCTTGGCGATGGCTTCCAGCGTCTTTCCGGTATGGAAGGCGAGGATGCCGTTCAACCGGTCGCGCAGGCGCAGGATTTCCTGGGCCTGGATACTGATGTCGGTCGCCTGACCCTGGGCGCCGCCCCAGGGTTGATGGATCATGATGCGGGCGTTTGGCAGGGCGAAGCGCTTGCCCTTGGCTCCCGCTGTCAGCAGGATGGCGCCCATGCTGGCCGCCTGGCCCACGCAGTAGGTTGCCACATCGCACTTCAGGAACTGGATGGTATCGTAGATGGCCATTCCGGCCGTCACCGATCCGCCCGGCGAGTTGATGTACAGGCTGATGTCCTTTTCGGCGTCCTCGCTCTGGAGGAAGAGCAACTGGGCGATGATGAGACTCGAGACATCGTCGTCAATGCCGCTGCCGATGAAGATGATCCGATCCTTCAACAGGCGTGAGTAAATATCATAAGCGCGTTCGCCCCGGCCGGTCTGTTCGACCACCATCGGCACAAGCATCTGGTTTTGAGTTTTCATGGTCATCCTTCCGGTGTGATTTTGGCTGCGGCATGGAGACTATCGACCGCCTTTTCAAGGCGCAGGTTCCGGCGCAGGCCCTCCAGCGCATTGTCCCGCTTGGTCATTTCCTCTTTCATGCGCTCCGGCGTAATGCCGTAACGCACGGCCATGTCGGCCAGGCGCTGTTCCACGTCCGCCTTGGTCACGGTAATCTTCTCCTCGTCGGCGATGCGGTTGAGGATGTAGTTGACCTTGACGCGATCCGAAGCGGACTGGGCGGCGCGGCTGAAGATATCCTCGCGGTTCGACTCGATATCATCCTTGGTGACGCCCTTGCGGACATTCTCCTGGACCACGTCCTGGATAATGTGGCGGGCCTCCTCCTCCACGAGGGATTGCGGCAGGTCGTTGATCGGGGTGTGGTCGATCATCCATTTCACAATCTCGTCACTCTGCCGGCCCTTTTCGGTGGCCTCGGCGGTTTTAATCAGGTTTTCGCGAACGACCTTGCGAAGCTCCCCGACGGAATCGGCCCCGACGGTTTTCGCGAAATCATCATTCAGTTCCGCGGCTTTCTTTTCCCGGATCCCCTTGGCGGTCACGGCATAGACGGTGGCCTTCCCGGCGATGGATTTGGCCCGGTACCCCTCGGGAAACACAATGGTCACCTCGCGGGTCTGGCCGATTTCAATGCCTTCCAGTTGGGCTTTGATGCCCGGCAGGAACTCCGGCATGGCGTCCGACAACAGCACCCAGAAGGCCTTGCCCTGCGCCAGTTCCGGATGGTCGGGCGCGATTTCGCTGAGCGGCTTGCCCTCGAAGGTGCCGGAATAGTCGATTTCCACGACATCCTCTTTACGGGCCGCGCGGTCGGTCACCGGTTCAAAGTGGGCGCTGCGGTCACGCATGTTTGAGAGAATCTGTTCGACATCCTCATCCGTCACTCCGATCTTTTTGCTGGTGACCGGAATGCCCTTGAAGGGCGGCAGGGCGAAGTCGGGCGCCACGTCCACAGTGACCTTGAAGGACAACGGGAGCTGCTTGGTGATTTGGACATCGGTGACGTCCACGACGGAGACCGGCGTGAGGTTTTCCTGCTTCAGGGCGGTATGATACGCCATCGGCACGAGCCGCTCGCGGGTTTCCTCAAGGGCATTCTTGGAGTACTGCCGCTCGATGACGGCCAGTGGCGCCTTGCCCTGGCGGAATCCCGGAATACGGGCGCCGCCTGAGATTTCCTTGATTACCTTCTGGTATTCGACCATCACCTGCTCGGCCGGAACTTCGACACGCAACGCCTTGCGGCAGGGACCCACATTTTCAACTGTAACTTTCATAGACCGGTATTTCTCCCACTACTCTTTCATCGCCATCAGGAATTCGACATTACTCTTGGTTTTCTTCAGCCTGTTCACAATCAGTTCCATCGCCTCGACCGCCGGAACGCCGTTGATCGCGCGACGTAAAATCCAGATCTTACTAAGCTCGTCGGGATGGAGCAAGAGTTCCTCTTTGCGCGTGCCCGATTTTTCAATGTTGATTGCCGGAAAGATCCGCTTATCCACCAGGGTGCGATCGAGACAGAGCTCCATGTTGCCGGTGCCCTTGAATTCCTCGAAGATCACCTCGTCCATCCGGCTTCCGGTATCCACCAGGGCCGTGGCGATGATCGTCAGGCTGCCGCCGTGCTCGATATTGCGGGCTGCGCCGAAGAACCGTTTGGGCTTGTGAAGGGCATTGGCGTCCACACCACCCGAGAGGATCTTGCCGCTGTGCGGCTGCAGGGTGTTGTAGGCGCGGGCCAGACGGGTGATGCTGTCGAGCAGGATGCACACGTCTTTTCCGCATTCCACCATGCGCTTGGCCATCTCGATCACCATCTCGGCGACCTGGACATGCCGCTCTGGCGGCTCATCGAAGGTTGAGCTGAGAACATGCGCCTTGGTCGTGCGCTCCATATCGGTCACTTCCTCGGGCCGCTCGTCGATCAGCAGGACGATCAGGTAGGCGTCCGGATGGTTGGCCGAGATGCTGTTGGCGATCTTCTGGAGGAGCACCGTCTTGCCGGTGCGGGGCGGAGCCACGATCAACCCGCGCTGCCCCATGCCGATCGGCGTAAAGAGATCCATGACGCGCATCGACACTTCGGCCGGCTCGCGCTCCAACATGAAGCGACGATCGGGGAAGAGCGGGGTCAGGTTTTCAAACGGGATCTTGCTCTTGGCCTTCTCCGGGTCGGTGGAGTTGATCTTGTCCACCTTGATGACGGCGAAGAAGCGTTCCTTATCCTTGGGTGCGCGGATTTCCCCCTCGACGGAGTCGCCGGTGCGCAGCGCGAAACGGCGGATCTGCGATGGGGACACATAGATGTCTTCCGGGCAGGGGAGGTAGTTGTAATAGGGTGAGCGGAGGAATCCGAAGCCGTCGGGCAGGATTTCCAGAACGCCCTTGCCGTGCAGGGAGCCGTTCAGACGGCCGTTGGCCCGCATGACCTCGAAGATGAGTTCATGTTTACGCAGGGCGCCGAGATCCACCAGGCCGTAGCTGTCGGCCATGGCATTCAGATCCGGGACCGGCATGAGTTGCAAATCGGAGAGATTCAGCGATCGCGGCGTTCCCTGCGGGCGCTGGACATGCGGCGGAAATCCGCCAATAACCTCGGAAGGAGGAAGGGGTTGGCCATCCGGGCCCAGAACGGGGGGGGCGGGGGGCTGCACATTGCCTTGGGATTGACCGTCCTGGGGAAGTCCCTGGGTGCCGGGTTCATAATGGGGCAGATGCTGGGGTGGCCTGTCCATGTCCGGCTGTGACACCCGGGGGCGTTGCTGGGGGCGTCCCCCGCGTCCACGTCGGTTATTATTCCCCCGATGTTCCGGTCGGCCTGCATGAGGATGTTCGCGTCTTTCTTCCATAGTTATTCTCCGCGGAGTGTCCGCATTACTTGTTTCGTCTGCTCTTCCAGCAACGCCTTGCTGCCGCAATTGTAGATCATAAAATCCGCCCGTTCCATTTTCAGGGCCAGGCTCATCTGGGCAGCGACCCGTGCACGGGCTTCGTCAGGGGTCAGCCCCCGGTCGGTCAGCCTGCGGAGCTGATCCGCTTCCGGTGCTGCCACACAGACCACCTTGTCCCAGTTCCGTTCCGCCCCGATTTCATAGAGCAGCGGAATAATAACCGCCACGAGGGGGGTGGCCGCAGGCTGACCCCCAAGCCAGTCGGCAATCCGCTGCATGATGACCGGATGCGTGAGGGCATTCAACGCCTCCCGTTTTTCCGAATCACAAAATACCAACCGTCCCAGGGCCGTACGGTCAATCCGCCCGTCTGGCCCGATGACACCCGCTCCAAACTCACGGACGACTCCGTTCCGGACTGATTGGTCCTCTTCTAGAACGCGATGTCCGATGGTGTCCGCTTCACAGACAGGGATTCCTGCCTCACTCATGAACTCTCCCACCAGGCTTTTTCCGCAGGCAATACCGCCCGTTACTGCAATTTTGATCATGATGGGGAAATGTGGGGTGAAAGGGTGCCGAATAGCATCAGCAACGCTGAAACAACATGGGGTAAATCGAGTATGGATTAAAATGGAGCACGTCGCGTAACAACTAGGGAATCGGGTTAGGATTCGGGAAAAGTGTGTTCCTTGTACGATACGCCGGGGTAAGCGTCAATGATTTATTTTCGCTATTCTTCAGGAAGCGTGGGTGATAAAAGAAAGTTCCTCGGTTGGTAAACAAACGAAACTCATTCGAAAAGGTGAATCATGATGGTAATAAAAACGTGGTTGGCAGTGGCAGTGATGACGGGTGTAGTGGTGGCGGGGCAGGCTCAGGCGGGCTATCAGATCACCATTAAATCGGCTTCAGAGGGCGATAAGAAGGGGCGGCACGCCCAGGCTCAGGGCGGTAACAATACCATGGTCTTCGCCGCAGATGCCGATAAGGCCCGCATTGATTTCACGGAAGGCCATGCCCCCGGGGGCGGAAAGGATAGCTATCTGGTCACCCAGGATGCCGGCAAAACCTTCACCATGGTCTCGCCCAAGGAAAAGACCTATATGAAGTGGGATATGGACGCCATGATGGGAATGGTCGGCGCCATGGGCTCCATGATGAAGATGCAGGTCTCAAACCCCAAGGTGGAGAAGCTTCTGGACGAGGCGGGCGAGTCACTCCTCGGATATCCCACCCGCCACTACAAAACCCGCACCGCTTACCACATGTCCATGAATGTCATGGGATTCAAGAACGAAATGGATATCGCCAAGGAGGATGAGACTTGGACGACGACCCGGTTGGATGTCTCCACCCTGGGCGCCTGGTTCAATAAGATGCCCAAGACCCAGAACGAGGAATTGGATAAACTGGTTCAGGCGGAAAAGGGAAAAATGACCGGAATGCCGCTGAAGATGCTCTCGGTCCAGACGACCACGGATAGCCAGGGAAAAGCCTCCGTTACCCGGTCTTCCATGGTGGTGACGGAAATCAAGAAGATCGGCGCCAGCGATTTCTCGGTTGAGATTCCCTCCGATTATAAGGAAATGGATTTGCTTGAGGCCGCCGGGCAGGAAGCTGAAAAGGGTGCAACGTCAGGCCGTGCGAAGCATAAGGCTTCCCCCCAGTTTGATTTTGGAAATATGATGAAGAAGGCGATGGAATCCGCACAATAATATGCTTCCTCAATGGATTATTGAAAAGAAGCGGAACGGGGAAATCCTTTCCGATGAAGAGGTGGGGCTCTTTATCGATGGCTATGTGCGCGGAGAGATCCCCGACTATCAGATGGCGGCCCTGGCAATGGCCATCTATTTCAAGGGGATGTCTCCCGGGGAAACCGCCACGCTGACCCGGGTTATGATGCAGTCGGGTGACCTGGTGGACACCTCCGCTATCGGGCTCCCCAAAGTGGACAAGCATTCCACGGGCGGAATCGGCGATAAACTATCCATTCCACTCGCCCCGCTCGTGGCCTGCTGCGGGGTGGCCGTCCCCATGATTTCCGGTCGCGGACTGGGAATCACGGGTGGAACGCTCGATAAACTGGAATCCATTTCCGGCTACCGAACCGGCCTGAGCGTTCCGGAATTTATCCGGGTGCTCCAGGAGTGCGGATGCTCCATGATCGGCCAGACCGACCGGATCGTGCCAGCAGATCGCAAGCTCTACGCCCTGCGTGATGTTACCGCCACAGTGCCGTCCATTCCCCTGATTGTCTCCAGTATCATGAGCAAGAAGTTGGCCGAGGGGATTGACGGCCTGGTGCTGGATGTGAAGTGTGGCCGGGGCGCCTTCATGAAAACCAGGGGCGAGGCACGAGCCCTCGCCGAGGGACTTGTCGGAGTGGGTCGGGCCATGGGGAAGAAGGTCACAGTCCTGATTACCGCCATGGATCAGCCGCTGGGTCGTGCGGTTGGGAATGCCCTGGAGATGGTTGAGTCGGTGGATATTTTGCGAGGGAAGGGGCCGGCGGACAGCACGGAATTGACCCTGTTGCTCGGTGCGGAAATGCTGGTGCTGGCGGGGGTGGCGCCAACGGTTGAGGCGGCCTTCCCGGTGTTAAGGAGCAAGCTGGAGTCGGGAGAGGCTCTGGATCGGTTTAAAAAAATGGTTCGCTGCCATGGCGGAAATACCGGGATGATTGATGATCCCGGCCGGTTCCCGATGGCGGCCGTTCGAATTGATTATTTCGCACCCGACTCGGGCGTGGTGCAGGAGGCGGATGCCGATAAGATCGGGCGTGCCAGTCTGGTGCTGGGCGCAGGCAGGGCCAAGACGACCGATGTGATTGATTCCGCGGCAGGGCTATCAGGATTGGTCAAGATCGGCGAGCGGGTCGAGGCCGGACAGCCGCTGGCGACGTTGCATGCCGCCACAAGGGAGCGAATCGAGGCCGCCCTGCCATGGGTGAGGCAGGCTTTTGTGGTGGGAAATCAACCGGTGGTGGAATCACCACTGGTATTGGAAAAGATTTTTACCACCCGCTGCGCTGGAGAAAACGGAGGCTTGCGGGAACGGGAAGATGAAGAAAATGTTTCGGCATTTTCGTTCGGGAGTACCCGAGCCAAAAATGCCGAAACACCATCCTGGAGGAAGAGGGGATGAGGAAGGGGCTAAGCCGAGCGAAACACGTCTCGGATTCCCCTCCAGGAAAGG
>CAJBSZ010000040.1 GCA_903958395.1 uncultured bacterium
CGTTGCGCGCCCCCTACATCTACATGTCCGACCACTCGATCCCACCCAGCGTTTCTTTGGCCGACTACGAATTCATGCTGCAACTATTCTGGCAGAACTGCCACTATTAACCGAATACGGACGGGAAGATGGTGAAGGTTTCTCTCCGACCCACCGGGAGTTTAATCTTGCAACCCGTCTGAACAAACCCCGTCTGATTTTCGTAAAGAACGCGACCGACGCGGATAAGCATCCCAAAATGCAGGCGCTCATCGCAACGGCCGGCGCACAACTCATCCGCCGTCGGTTTTCGACTCCTACAGAACTGATCGGCTCGGTCTATGCCAGTCTTGTAGACTATCTGGATTTGAAGGAACTTCTGCGTTTCGGCCCTTTCGATGCCGCTGTTTGTCCCGATGCCACCTTGCTGGATCTTTCTGATGATAAAATTGCCCTATTTGTGACTAGTGCCCGCCGCGCCCGCGGCTTCCCTTTGGAAGAAGGCACAGCCTCTCTCCAAGTGCTGACGCATCTGAACCTGCTCAAGAATGAACGGCCAACCCATGCGTCCGTCCTTCTGTTTGGGACCGCCCCGCAACGGTTTCTGATCTCATCCGAGATCAAGTGCGCCCATTTCCATGGTACGCAAGTAAGCAAACCCATCCCCTCCTATCAGGTGTACAAAGGAACCGTTTTCGAACTGGTAGACCAGGCGGTCGATTTCGTCCTGGCGAAGATCAACCTAGCCGTCGGCACGAGGGAACTCAGTTCACAAGCCCCCGTTGCCTACGAGATCCCCCCGGAGGTCATTCGCGAAGCCATCGTCAACGCGGTGGCGCACCGCGACTACACCAGCAATGGTAGCGTCCAAGTCATGCTCTTTTCAGACCGACTGGAGATTTGGAACCCCGGCACCTTGCCGCCTTCACTCACGCTGGAAAAACTGCGCCATCCGCATGGTTCCGTGCCGGGGAACCCACTTTTGGCTGAACCCCTTTACCTGACGAAGTACATCGAACGTATGGGCACCGGTACCGGGGATATGATCACCCGTTGCCAGATCGCGGGTCTTCCCGAACCCGAATTCACCCTGACCGATGGTTTTGTAACCACCATCCGCCGTAAACCTGATGGAGCCTTTGAAACCGTAGGCGGGCAAGTTACCCCACCAGTCACGGCACCAGTCACGGCACCAGTCACGGCACCAGTCACGGCACCAGTCACGGCACCAGTCAGTGACTATGTTCTCCGTCTTATCAAGTTGCTCCACTCGGAAGGCCCCAAGGGGAATGCAGAAATCAGAAAAACATTCGATCTTAGAAACAGGCGCCGCCTTCGTGACACCTATATCGAGCCAGCTCTCACCGAAGGTCTGATCGAATACACCCTGCCCGACAAACCCGCCAGCCGCCTCCAGAAATACCGTCTGACGACAAAAGGCCAGGCCTTCATCTTGAATGAACGTACGGGCTGACCTGCATGCAAAAACAGGATCGGGCTGAGAATACGGTCACGAAGCACGATAATAACCGTCAGAACGGCACCAGTTAGTGACCTTTGGATCCGGCCATTGGCTTGAGATACAGCAAGATCTGGAATGCATCTTTTTCTCTCCGGAAATGGCCGGGCAACCGGGAGAGCCTGGATGAATTACGGCAGGCCTTGTCTGCACCCATGGCCGTGAATACGCCCTCATGACCATAGAACCGCGTCCCGATCTCCTTGTCCCACGTGGCGCGGTCGGGCAGGTTAACCCGGATCCAGGCGTGTAACGACTCCCCTCCGCTAGCGTGAAGCAGAGGGGATTAAGATTAAGATTACGATTATGATGGGGAGGAGGATGAATTCCCGGTCTCTGCCCAGATGTCGTAGAACAGAAAACATTGGTAGGGATATTGGGCGACATAGTGTTCCATGACCCCGGCAAAATCCTGAACCCAGTTCCGTAACTGGTCCTTCTTGGGCACTTTCGGCTCGTATCGGGGATGGACCACAGCGGATACCGACACCTCGTATTCATACACGGCCGTCTTGGCCGAGAGGAGGGTCACGACAGGACACCCGGCCAATGCCGCAATATGAAACGCGCCGCAGGAAAAACGCGCGGGATCACCCAGGAACCGGACATCCACGGAACTGAATGAGTAGCTACGATCCCCCATAATGGAAACAATCCCGCCGCTCTTGATCGCCTCCATGATTTCCACCACGCCGCCCAGTGCCCCTTCAGGCGAAATGATGGCGATATTGCCAGCCGAGTCGCTGATCTTGAGGTTTTCGGCCACCGCCGGGTTATCCTCCGGACGCATCACCAGATAAACCTTCCTGTCAAACTTACGCAAGGCCGTCATGACCACCTGCCAGTTCCCCAAGTGCGCCGTCAGCAGGATAAACCCCTGCCCCGAGTCGAGCAGGCCGGTGAGCTTTTCCATCCCGGCCAGGCGCGACTTCATTCCCGGCCCGCCATACATCATGTAATACCGGTCGATCAGCGTGACACCCTGACTGATGAAAAGACGATAGACATCGACCAGCCGCCGGATTAACCCATGATCGGGAAACCGACGCCGGACATACGCCATCGCCGCACGCACGGCCGGGCGGTCAAAGAGGAGATAATAAGAGCAGACAATGGTTAACAATCCATAGGCGCCGCGCAGTCCGAAGCACCGCAAACTCACTTTGAAAAACCAAAATCCCAGGGTGTTCCCCCGTTTTTTTGCCTCAATTTTCCGGTCTTCGTCCATCGCTCCGAGAAGGTTGCAAAACAGAGCCCACAACGCAAGCCCGCAGCGTCCCGCTCCGGTCTTGACCCGCGTGCCGGCGATCCCGATAATCGGCTCATGCTAGATCGAGTTGCAAAACCCTGGTTCCTCTATCTGATTGAGTGCGAAGACAAGAGTATTTACACCGGCATTGCCGTGGATGTAGCGGCCCGTTATGCAACTCACCTATCGGGAGCCGGCGCCCGCTATACCCGGGCCCACCGGCCTAAAAAACTACTGGCTGTGGTCGAGTTTTCCAGCCGTTCCACCGCTTCGCAGGCAGAATACCTGATCAAGCAAATGACCGCTCAGGAGAAACGGAAATTTGCCGCCCGTGCCAGAAAAGCCCCTTGACCGGCATCCGCCCTCTCCCTGATACTTTTCGGCCATGACTAATGACTACACCATGATTGAGACACCCCCGGCCCTGGAGAAAATGGTCGGGCAACTTTCCAACGCCCCCTGTGTGGCTGTTGACACCGAGTTCGTCTGGGAACGGACATTCTATGCCCGGCTGGGCCTGATACAACTGGGGACACAGGAGGGCGTCTGCTATCTGATTGATCCCGTCGCTCTCCCTGATCTCTCGTCTCTCGGAAGCATTCTTTCCAGCCCGGATATCGTGAAAATCCTGCATGATGCCCCGCAGGATCTCATGATTTTGAGGCGCGCAACCGGTGCGGTGCCCCGGAACATTTTTGACACCCGTCTTGCCGCTGGTTTTGCCGGACTCAGCAGTGAGACCTCTCTCCAGAATCTGCTGGCCAATCTCCTGGATATCCAGTTACCCAAAGGCCACACCCGCACCGACTGGATGGCCCGCCCCTTATCCCCTGAGCAGTTGGAGTACGCTGCGGACGATGTCCGCCACCTGCCCCGTGCGATGGTTCTCCTGCGTGAAAAAGCGCGGGCAATCGGCATCGAGTCCTGGTTGAACGAGGAGCTTGAATTGCTGAACGCCCTCTCTCTTACGGAAGAGCCTAGCCCGCGGGAAAGCTATCGCCGGATTCGGGCCGCCGGACGCCTGCGCCCCCGCAATCTGGCCGTTCTCCGGGAACTCGCGGCCTGGCGGGAACTGGAAGCCAGAACGGTCGATCTGCCGCGTCAGCATGTTATGGAAGATTCCGAGCTGCTCTCCGTGGCCTCCATATTGCCGACTCAAGCGCCCGACTTTGAACAATGCCGCGATCTCAGACGTCGGACTGAACAGCGCTACAGCGAATCCCTGCTGGCCGCTGTACAACGGGGACTCGCCCTGTCCGAATCGGAATGGCCCCCATCCCCGCAGGCTCCGGATGAGCAAAAAATCGGGAAAGATCGGATCACTTCAGTCGTGGAGAGTATTCGAAAAACCGCTGAGGCCAAACCAGTGGACCCCCGGTTGGTAAGCACCAAAAATGATGTCCTGATGCTCCTCCATGAAGGCCTGAACGCCCTGCCGGAAAATCACCGGCTTCTCCGGGGCTGGCGCGCAGAACTGCTGGGCGAGTGTCTGTCGTTGATACAGTCATGAGAATCCTGTCTCACAATCGAGACATGATACATCCATTGAGATGGCGCTGTCAGGGAACTTGATAATTCCTTAACATTTGACCTTGGATTATCTCCTCTGTCGGATTGAGACTGTAAGGAGATTGTCAAACCCGCCCATGATCTTCTTTCGGCACGGCTAATGCTTTATAGTAACTCGACCTGAGGTTGGTGATGTTCCGGACGGTGTCTCAGACATCATAAAGTTCAGACTCTACTGACCGACTGGGGTACCCGGTAGCAGGTAAATGCTTACCAGAACGACCGCAGACCGAAACCCTGCGGTCGATTTTTTATCTGGTCAAGAACTGAGCTCTTTTCTCTTCAAAACCACCTTTTATCAGGGAAAATGCCTGCTCCATGTGATCCAGCAATGCGGGTAACAGGGGCAATTGGCCGGAACGCCCGGCCGTTTCAATACGTTCGGCCAGTTCCACCATTCTGATCGCCCCGAGATTTCGTCCACTTGAACGGAGGGAGTGTCCCATCCGGATCACGGGCTCAAGATTCCCCTTCTCAAAACCTCTTCTGGCCTCGGCAATAACCTTGGGGGCATAGACAAGAAAGACGTCGATCATCTGGACAACAAAATCAGCCCCCCCCAGGTCTTGCAGGGCTGAAATCGCCTTGTCATCAATGTAACTGTCATCCATCCGCTAATAGTAAAAGACCGTTCGCCCATTGACTACAAGAAAAACCCGGATGATAATTTCCACTCTTGTGATATAAATGCCTTATGAAATCGCGGCGATCCATTCGAACCCCCTTGATAGGCCTGTTTCTGGGACTGACCGTCAGCGCCCTGCCCGCCCTTGAGGTTCGCATGGCGGCGGATACGCTGAGCATACAGGCCGAAAAAACCCCGCTCAGCGAGATTCTGGCGCAACTTCAGGACGCGGGAGTACGGGTGGCGATGGATGACCGGATCAACCCGCTGATCACCGCCCACTTCACCGACCGTGAAATCGGCGAGGGCATCAAGCGCCTTCTGGCCGACTGCGACTATGCCCTGAGCTGGAAAACCCTTGACGGACCGGTCGGAAAAATCAAACTCCTTTCGGAAGTCCTGGTCTACAAACCCGGCGACCGCCGCCTGCTCATGCCCCGCCCCACCCCCTCCGCCACAATGGCGCAGCCCCGAACCGCGCAAACCAACTCCATCGTCTGTCTCACAAACGAAATCCTGCTTCGCCTGATTGCCGGCATCACCCGCGAACAATTCAGAGAGCTTCTCATGAAACACGGAGCCACGGTTTTGGACGGCATTCCGGCTCTCGGAATCTACCGGCTCCGCCTTCCGCCAGACGCCAATCTGGCCGAAACCCTGAACGCCCTGGCAAAAGATCCCCTGGTTCTCAAAGCTGAGCCCAACCTGATCTACGGGTCGATCACCCCGGTAAGAACCGGGGATTCGGGGCAGGAGAGTTCACCCCGCACAGTCTCCGCCCCAGGCGGCCCCGCGATCGCAATCCTGGACTCGGGCTTTACGCCGAATGCCACGCTAGCCAATGCCGTGGTCACCACCCTTGATGCCACCGCCCCCTGGCAGACCATTTCCGATCCGCTCGGACACGGAACCCAGATGGCCTTCATCGCCGCCGGAGCCGTCAATCCGACGGGTATGGGCTCCCTATCCCCCGCCGCTGTCCCCATCATACCGATCCGCACGATGAATGATCAGGGCATGACCTCTGGATTCTCCCTCATGCAAAGCATGGTGTTCTCAGTGGAGCACGGAGCCAGAGTCATCAGCATGAGCTGGGGCTCGGAAAGCGACAGCGGATTTTTCAATGACGCCATCGCTTATGCCCGAAAACAGGGCGTTATTCTGGTGGCCGCAGCTGGCAATGAACCCACTGGCAAGCCATTTTATCCGGCCGCGCTTCCGGATGTGATTGCTGTCGCGGCACTTACGCCTGATGGAAATGTCTGGAATCAGTCCAATTACGGCTCTTTCATCAAGTTTGCAGCTCCGGGCTTTGCCACACTTCCCGTCGGGTATAAAGGACCACCCGGTCAGTATGGTGGAAGTTCCATAGCCGCAGCCTATACCGCCCATGTAATCGCACAATATCTGGCCTCCCACCCGAAGGCGGACGCCACCGAAGCCCTGCACGCACTGACCCAGACCCTGGGGTCGACAACTTCCGCCGCAGATATGATTCACCCTGAAATCCCACGGTTCAATGCCGCCGCCATCGACTTGTATTTGAAGTCACCACGGCCCGGTTTCAACCCCCTCTAAACAGTGCTGATTGTCGATCTTGTCATCAGAGGCGAGGATTTTTTGATCAACCTTCCCTTCTTGATTGGGCTCCCGTTTTCTGGTATGAGTTGATCCTTACGAGCAATTCGAAAGGATAAAAGGGATGGCAAATACACTATTGATAGGGGCCCAGTGGGGCGATGAGGGAAAAGGTAAGGTTGTGGACTTCCTGAGCCAGAACGCGGATATCGTAGTTCGCTATCAGGGAGGAAGCAATGCGGGCCATACCATTGAGATCGGCGCCGAACGTTATGTCCTGCATCTTGTCCCCTCAGGAATCCTGTATCCGGATAAAACCTGTGTCATCGGAAATGGGCTCGTGATTGATCCCGTCGGACTGGTGAAGGAGATCAAGGAATTAAATGCGCGCGGAATCATGACCGCAGGACGCCTCCATGTCAGCGACCGCGCCCATGTCGTAGCGCCCTACCACAAGGCCGTTGATGCGGCCAGCGAGAACAAGCTTGCGGTCGGCGCCAAGATCGGCACCACCCAGCGCGGTATCGGCCCGACATACGCCGACAAGGCCAACCGGACCGGCTTGCGCATGGGCGATCTGCTTGACCCGGCCCTTAAGACCCTTCTCGCCGGACGCCTGGCCCAGAAGAATGAGTTGCTTGCCACCCTGGGAGCCGCTCCCCTCGAGGCCGCCAAGGTTTACGCCGAAATTCACGAGGCGGCCCTGTTCCTGACACCCTATATCACCGACACGGTCAAACTGCTGAACGACGCCTATCGGGCAAAGAAGGAGATCCTGTTTGAGGGCGCCCAGGGCACCATGCTGGATATCGATTTTGGAACCTACCCCTTTGTGACCTCGTCCAACCCCACCAGCGGTGGAGCCTGCGTCGGCACCGGCCTGCCGCCGCGCTCCGTCGAACGGGTGCTGGGTGTGATCAAGGCCTACACCACCCGGGTCGGAGAGGGGCCCTTCCCCACGGAATTGCTCGACGCCACCGGCGAAGGACTCCGCAAACGCGGCCGGGAGTTTGGTGCCACCACTGGACGGCCCCGCCGTTGCGGCTGGTTCGATGCGGTCGTGGGTCGCTACTCCGCCATGGTTAACGGCGTGGATTACTGGGCCATTACCAAGCTGGATGTGCTCGACGAAATGGAAACCATCAAGGTCTGCGTCGCGTATGAATGCGACGGGAAGCGGCATGAAACCGTTCCCGCCAGCATTTCGATCCTGGAACGCTGCAAGCCGATTTACAAGGAGTTTCCCGGCTGGATGAGCCCCACGAGCCAGATCAAGCGCTACGAGGATCTTCCCGTCAAGGCGAAGGAATATGTCAAAGCCCTATGCGACATCACCGGCGTCCCCCTGGGAGTACTCTCCGTGAGCCCCCAGCGGGAAAGCACTTTCAGGATCGCCATCTAACCTCCATGGCAACCCCACCTCCCCAACCCGCCACCGATGCCCCGGTTCCCAAAGTCCCGGTGCATGTGGCCATCATCATGGATGGCAACGGGCGATGGGCGCAGCAACGCAACTTGCCCCGCGCCAAGGGCCATGAAAAGGGTGCGGAATCGGTCCGGGTCGCCATCAAGACCTGCAAAAAGCTGGGCATTAAATACCTGACGGTCTATGCCTTCAGCGTGGAAAACTGGAACCGCCCGAAACCTGAAATCGAAGCCCTGATGGCTCTCTTGAAAAAGTTCCTGCGCAATGAGGAGCGCGATTTTCACGAAAACAAAATCAGGTTGCGGGCCATCGGTCGGCTGAGCGATCTCCCCAAATCGGTGCGCCGTGAATTGAACCATGTCATGCAGACAACCGAACATTACAAGGATGCCACCCTGGTTCTGGCACTCAGCTACGGGGGGCGAACCGAAATCGCCCACGCCGCGCAGGAACTCGCCCGGAAAGCCAAGGCGGGAACCCTGGATCCGGACACCATTGACGAAGCGGCCATCTCTTCGAATCTTTACGCGCCCGACATTCCAGACCCGGATCTGCTGATCCGGACCAGCGGGGAGATGCGCATCAGTAATTTTCTCCTGTGGCAGGTGTCCTACGCCGAATTATACATCACCGACACCTTGTGGCCGGACTTCCGTGAAGAGCAACTCGTCAAGGCCGTCGAGGAATACGGCCGTCGCCACCGGCGGTTCGGATTGGTCGGATAGCAGACAACCATTATGAAATTACTGCGACGCATCTTTAGCGCAATCCTCCTGATGGGAGGCGCCGCATTGCTGCTCTTCACGCTTCCCTCGATTATCGGCGTACTGGTTCTGACCGGAATGGCTGCGCTCGCCCTCGTTGAATTTTATGGAATCCAGCGTAATGTCGGCATCCCCGCATTCCGGAATATCGGCATCGCTTCCGGCGTGGCGCTTCTGGCAGCCTCCTACGTAAGCCTTAACATCACCGTCCTGGCGGGCGACACGGTTCAGGACTCCTGGCGGGAACTTCCCGCCCTCGTCATCACCCTCGTGATCTTCATTATTTTTGTCCGCCAGTTCCCCCAGAAAACAAATCCGCAACCTCTCCCCACGATCGCCTGCACCATGCTTGGACTGGTCTATGTCCCCCTGCTGCTGATGTTTATGCTGAACCTCTGCTTCCGATGGACTCCAACGGCCTGGAATGCCCCGTTCAGCCCCACCGCGACGGCGCTGATCGTGTATCTGGTGCTGGTGGTCAAGGCCTCCGACATGGGTGCATATTTTGTGGGCAGCCTGGTGGGCCGCCACAAGATGTTTCCACGCATTTCCCCCGGGAAAACCTGGGAAGGCCTTGCCGGCGGTTTTCTGGCAGGCATTGCGGCCAGCATGATTCTGTACTGGCTCTGGCGCAATCCCGACCCGAGCCTTCCTGTGGCCGAATTCGGACGCCTCAGTCTGACCTGGGGGCATGCCCTCTTCCTGGGCGCCTTCCTGGCCGCCATCGGGGTCATCGGAGACCTGGTCGAATCCCTCCTCAAACGCTCGGCCGGACTGAAGGATTCCGGACGGCTTTTCCCGGGCATGGGGGGAATCCTGGACGTTCTGGACAGTCTTCTTTTTGCGGCACCGGCATTGTATTTCTATTTGCGATGGTTTGCTCACGTCACCTGATCCCATGAAAAAGAAAATCATCATCCTTGGCAGTACCGGATCGATCGGCGAAAACGCGTTGCGCGTGGTCGCCGCACTTCCGACCCAGCTGAAGGTGATCGGCATGGCTTCCCGGACGAACACCGCGCGGCTCCTGGCGCAGGCTTCTGAATTCAAAGTTCGACAGCTGGCTGTTGGGGATCCCCTCGCGGCGGACGCCGCCCGAAGCCTCCTGGCCCGGGGCACCACGCTCCACGCCGGCCCGGGAGGGGTCGAGGCCCTGGCGGCACGGAAGGACGCCGACATCGTTCTCTGCGCGCTGGTCGGCATGGCTGGCCTGAAGCCGGTGCTTGCCGCACTCCGGCAGGGCACGGATGTCGCCATCGCCACCAAGGAGGTCCTGGTGGCCGCCGGACAGATGGTCATGGACTGCGCCACACGTCACAAGGCCCGGCTTCTTCCGGTGGACAGTGAACACAACGCCATCTTCCAATGCCTCGAAGGAAAGCCGCCTTCGTCCATCCGGCGGCTGATCCTCACCGCCTCGGGAGGGCCCTTCGCCGGCCGACATGACCTTGACTTCGACACCGTCACCGCCGCCCAGGCCCTCAAGCATCCCCGCTGGAACATGGGCCGGAAAGTGACCGTCGACTCCGCCACCCTGATGAACAAAGGGCTTGAGATCATGGAGGCCCACTGGCTATTCGGAATTCCTTATGACCGCATTGATGTGGTCATCCATCCCGAAAGCATTGTTCATTCCCTGGTCGAATTTGTGGACGGCAGCGTGCTGGCACAACTCAGCCCGCCCGACATGCGTTTTGCCATTCAACATGCGCTGACCTGGCCCGAGCGGAGGGATGGCGGCCTTCCCAAACTTGACCTCGCCACGCTGGGCACACTTCACTTTTCAACTCCGGATCCGTTGCGGTTTCCCTGCCTCGGGCTTGCCCGTCGGGCGGCCATCACCGGCGGCACCATGCCCTGCGTGCTGAATGCGGCCAATGAAATCGCCGTCGAGGAATTCCTGGCTGGAAACATCCCCTTTTCCGGCATCTGGCACACGGTGGAAGCGGTCATGAACCGCCACACCAGCCTGGCCAAACCCAATCTCGAAAAAATCCATAAGGCCGACCATTGGGCCCGTCAGGAAGCCGGGCGATTCTGCCTGACAACCTTCTCCCGGTAAACGGGATGGATGAATAAGCCCCAAGGGGCAGTAAGCGGGAGCACGTATGAAGCAGACAACACGATACCATGTGGCACTGGTCTATAACGCAGGAGCTTCCGCATCGCCCGAAGTTCCGGAAGATACCGGCAGCACCGATGACCTTCGTAAAATGATCCGGCGCATGGCGCATGTCATGCGAAAAGTCGGCTACAAGGTCACCATAGTCCCGCTCGCCAACGATCTGCTCGCTTTCCAGAGAAAACTGCGCCGCCTCAGGCCTGACGTTGTTTTTAATCAGTATGACGACGTGGTCCACGGAGCCCTCTATGAAATGCGGGTGGCCGCCCTCGTTCAGATGATGGGCTTTCCGATGACGGGCTCCCCCGCCCTGGCGCTGGGACTCAGCCGCTATAAATATATGTCAGCCAGCCTCCTTCAGGGCGGCGGGGTGCCCATGGCACCCAATACGGAGCTCCTGGAACGAATCGGCGATGTGGATCGCTGCAAGTGGAATTTTCCGGTGATTGTGCAGCCCAGCCGCGAGCACGCGGGTATCGGCTTATCCAGGGACTCGGTGGTTTCCACCAAAACGAAACTCCGTGAAAAGGTCCGCGAAATCCTCAACCACTACCATCAGCCCGCCCTGGCCCAGCACTTCCTGCCCGGCCGCGAGTTCAATGTGGGAATCCTCGGCGGACGAAAGCTCACCGTCCTTCCCCTGGCCGAGGTGGATTACACCAAACTTCCCAAGGATATCCCCCCCATCATGTCCTATGCCGCAAAATGGATGGAGGACAGCGTGGAATATCAGCGCACCTCGGTGAGTTGCCCGGCGCATGTCGAGCCGTTCCTGGCGCGGGAAATCAGTTCCATCGCCCTGCGGGCCTTCCGGGCCGTGGGCGGCTGGGGGTACGGCCGGGTGGACATCCGTCTCGATGAAGTCGGACAGCCCCGGGTTCTCGAAGTGAATTGCAATCCCTCGCTGGATGAAAGCGTGGCGCTGGCCCGCTCCGCCGAAAAAGCCGGGATTGACTATCCCCACCTGCTTCAACAGATTGTGAAAATCGCCATGGAAGGCCCGTCCTTCGATGTCGGTGTTCAGATGATATAAAGGGAAGATTACCACCCGCTTCGCTGGAGGAAACGGAGAGGATCGAGAGAAGTAGAGAAGAAAATGTTTCGGCATTTGTATGCGGCGAGTACCCCGCATAAAAATGCCGAAACACCGTTCCTCGAGGAATGCCCAAGCTGGCGTAGTGCAGGGATTCTTTGACCTTCCTCCCGAGGAGGTGTTGCGTGATTTTTCCGAATGGGGTACTCGCCATTTGGAAAAATCACGTAACATTTCTGCTCTTCCATCCGCTTAGTCCTCCATCTCCTTGTCTCCAGCGAAGCGGGTGGTGATCTTTATTTGTATCGTTATTTGAGGGACACTACACGGGTTAGCCCGTAAACCGGCCCGTGTAGGCAAAATCCTTGGCCAGTGAAGTGGCTAGGGACGTGATCTCGACCAGTTTCTCGCCACCTTTCCGGCGAGGCATCTTCAAGTTCAGGAACCGGGCGCGATCGTCCAGCTTTTCAAGAATCGTCGTCACTTCCTCGGCATCGAGCCCCGACCACATGCCAATGCTCGTGGCAAGTTTGTGCTGGTGCTGCCGGATAAACTGGCCGGCTGGAATCTGCCCCGTGGCTCGCATCTTGGGAAACACCTGACTCAATTTGTCATCAACGTACCCCTGAGCCGCCGCACGGTACCGTTCCGCGCGCTGACCATAATGTTCCGCCAGAAGCATCGTCATCTCTTCAACCGGATTAATCAAGGGACCGGGTTTGGCGGAGGGAATCGGCTTGTTCTTAACTCCGCGCATCAGTTTTGCCACATAAGACAATTTTCGCAGGGCAGGCCAGAACCGGTATTTCCGGCGCCACCCTGAACGGGGCGTCAGCCAGATCGCAAAGGTCTCTGCAAAATCCTCGTCCGGATGCTTCTGGGCATAATTCCGCCCATACTGGCTGTGAACCAGATGCCGTACAAAATCACGACTGGAGGGATCAGGCAGAAAAACATCACGGTACGGCTTTGAAAACTTTCCAAAGACATCGGACCACCCCTCCCACTCCCACAACCGATAGGCATAATTCAGAGCGTGACCGACCTCATGGCGCAGGTACATCAGGGTCGTCCGGGCATCCTCAATCTCCCCGGTCTGTTCCTCCTCGATCCGGGATAACCGTCGATCAGCCAGATAAAAGGGAATTCCAACAGCGGCAACCTCATCAGGACATCCCCAGCTGTCAGTCAGGTAAAAAGAGGGATGAAACTTGATCCCCTTGTCATCAAGTTCACGCTTAACCTGGCGGATCAAGGGTTCGACCACAGACCCCTTAATGGTCAACTTAAGGCCTGAGACCTTCGTGTTCAACAATTCGTAACGAACTGTGCTCCAACTCGTTACAAGAAGCTTTGCCTGTGCAGCGCCCATTTTCTCAATCCTGACAAAATGACTTTTTTTCTCTTCTTGGAGTGAAGTAGGGGGGGATTTTAACATCTTTTGTTCAAAACAAAACCGTTTTTTAAGGCGCCTTTTCGTGGTAGCTTTCTTTTATGAAAACCACACGGATAATCGGGTATTTTGCTATGCTGCTCCTGATTGCACTGGCAGGTTGCGGGAAAGATCCCGGCGAGAAACCGAAAGCCACCCCCCCCCCCCCCCCC
>CAJBSZ010000041.1 GCA_903958395.1 uncultured bacterium
TACTAATGTTCCTGAAATAATCTGGACATGATCGGGTAGGGCGCGCAGGCCCTTGCGCGCCGCGGCGGCCAAGGGCCTGGCCGCCCTACCAGGGCGTTCATGTCTGGATTATTATGGGAACGTTAATAATTATAACGAGTACTCCAAGTGTCACGTTTCATATACTTTTTTTAAATGTAGATTAAGAAGACAAAATGGCTGAGTGGCGCGGTAATATCAAAGGAGTAAGTATATCATGAGGCTATTTCTATTCACAATCATCGCCATGTCGCTCAGTGCGCTTCTCGGGAGTACGGTCGTTTCGTCCGCAGGCATTTCTTCCGATGCTCCCCATTGTGCGGCATTCCGCGCCTGGTCGGCAGGCAACAAAGCCGCATCCCAATCCACAGAGGGCGTCGCCCTGGCGAAGGTCCGGCGCCAGGAACTGAAATCCTTGATCCAACGCGATCCCCAGGCCGCGCTGGGCTGGGCTGTGGGCCGCGAGGAGAAAGCCGGGCTTCCCAAGGAGGTCGCCGATGAGCTTGAGACGGAAGTCGCCGGGGTCGGTTACGTTGGAGTCCTGATGGCGGACCGGGCGACGGAGCCCAATCCGGCGCCTTCAGTCTCGATGACGGTCAACGGGCAGGTATTGCGCGTGTTCCTGCACGGGAGCCAACTGGCCCGGAAACAGTGGTATGGGGAGCGGGTCAAGGGCATCGCCCTTGACCATGTCACGGTGTTGGACGACGTGGCTGGGGTGGCGGTTGCCGCCGCGCCTGTTCTTCGGACGGCGACAAAGACGGTCAGGCGAACTTATGATCCTGCAAAGATGAAGATGGTGCGGGAGGGCGAATTCGACCGGCTGGAGTTGGAGGGGGTGTTCTGTCCCATGGTGGGCGAGCCGGGACTGCCGGGATTGCCGTCGGAGGTGGTCAATGTGGCGTTGCCGCCAGGCGCTGAAGTGACGGGCCTTCGAGTGCAGTTCGTGGAACAGAAACTTCGGGACGGGGTGACGCCGTTACCCGTGCAGAAAAATTTTCCGACGGGCGAGTCCGTATCAACGAACTTCACTCCGCCGAATGCCGAGGCGTATGGCAGTACTGAAGTCAGCCCCAAGGAGGTGGCCACGTTGACGGGTGACCAGAACCGGCTGGGGCATCGCTTCGTGTCCGTGAGGGTCAATCCCCTGCGGTATGTGGGAGCGACCAAGACGCTGTATGCCGTGACCGACGTGACGATGGAAGTGGACTACGAACTGCCGCTGATCGCGCCGTTGGTGTCGGCGGGGATGGCGGTCGAAGAGGCCAAAAAGTCAGTTCAGAACCTTGTAGTCAATCCCGGTGACGTGGAATCGCCTACTACAGCGCGGGACATTTCAGTCACAGGGGGTGGGCGGGTGGATTACCTGATCATTACCGGTGATGCCTTGGTGCCTGCGTTTACAGCCTTGGCGACCCTTCGGCAGGCGAGCCATGGTTTCGTGACGGATATCCGGACGGTTTCCAATATTGTGACCCGCTATTCCGGCTCGGACACCCCGGCGAAGATCCGGGCCTGCATCCGTGATTACCTTGTCACGTCCAATTTGAGTTACGTGGTACTGGGGGGCGATGACACGGTCGTGCCCATTCGAGCGTCTTCTGTAGGTAGCGGCGGGCCGTGCGATCTGTATTATTCAGGCTTGGACGCGGTCTTGCCAATTGATATGGCCTATGATGTCGTTGTCGGACGAATTCCTGTGCGGACTGCGGATCAGGCGGCCGCCTACATCGGCAAGGTTGCGGCGTACGAGACCAACACGCCCTGGCAAGTGGCTCGCAAAATCATGCTTACGGGGACGTTATTGGATTTTAAATACATTAATGACAACCCGTCTTACTTACCCATACCTTCGGATCTTTTCAATGACGGTCATCTTCAGTTTACGAACCGTTCCGTAGTCTCGGACGCGGAAGTCATTACGCGCCGGCAATACCGGGATTTCGTGCAAACCAATGGAAACGCTTATTCGGTGGGGTGTTTGCTCGACACCCTGACGTCCTGGGATGTAAAGACGGTTGGCGACTATATCGAGTCTGCATGGCATCTGGTCAAGAAACAGAATTATGGATGGAACATGAGGCTTCATGCCTCGCATGGCACGTTTCTAGGACACGCTACGGAAGAAGGATGGTATCCATATTATGGTTTTGACACGAATAGCGCGGCCGCCCTTACCAATACCACGGTCATCATGTATACGTATGCCTGTTCCACAGGCGGTTTCGACAAGGAGGAGCCTTGTTTGAGCGAGGCGATGCTGCGGAATCCGCAAGGGGGGTGTCTGGTCTATCTCGGAAACGGTCGTGCGGGATGGGGAAACAGTAGTTATTATGGGGGGCCGAGTCCCGAATTTGGGAACAAGTGGCTTGAACAGATGTTCATTAGGAAAGAAGCGATAGCGGGCAAGGCCTTTGCCGAACATAAGTTAGCCATGGTTCCAAAGTGTGTTGATGGTAACCATTATACATCCATCCAATATCAACTCAATTTCCAGGGTGATCCGGCACTGCGGCTCATCGGTGCGAAGCCAGCGGTGACGGTGGAGGCGGTTGCGCCGGTGACGGTGGAGGGGGTGGGGGCGCCCGGGTGCATTATTGTACGCCGCGATCCGGTTGTGGGTGACCTGACGGTGACTTTGAACTACTCCGGCACGGCGACAGGTGCGGATATTGCGGAAAGCCTGCCCGCAACATTGACGTTCACTGACGGCGAGAGCCGGAAGATCATTACGGTGACGCCGTTGGATGACGACCTCGCGGAGGGCGTTGAGACGTTGATAGTCAGCGTGGTCACCAATGCCCTTTATGAGCCCGGTTCATTGCCAGCCACCCTCACCATACTCGACCATACCAATTTGCCGGTGTTGGTGTTATCCGCCCCGACGAATACGATCTGTGAAGCGACCAATGCCTTGCCGGCGGGCGATTTTACGATGTCACACGCCGGTTGTTTTATGCTTACCCGCACCGGGGACACCAATGGAGCAGTCACCGTGTTCTATGCGCTCTCCGGCACGGCCCGCACGACAGACTGCGCCGAAGTGCTGTCGGGGACGGTCACGCTTGCGGCGGGCCAGGTCTCCACCAATCTGACGGTTACATCCGTGAATAATGCCTGGTATGTCGGTGACCGGAACCTGGTTCTGACCCTGCAACCGGCCTCAGGCTATATCCTTGGCGGCACGACCTCTGCGACGATCACCATCCGCGACGACGATCCTATGCCGGGCGTCACAGTCTCGACGCCCGATCCAACGGCCCGGGAACACAGCGCTGACACGGGAACCTTCCGGATCAGCCGGAGCGGTGATCTCACTCTGCCGCTGACGGTGAATTTCACGATCAGCGGTACGTGTCCGATCACCCGGTATACTTTGCCCGCGTCCCCTGTTTCGTTCTCCGCCGGTGTCGCTTGGGTGGATCTGATATTGACTCCGGTCGCGGAATCAATGCCTGATACAGTTATTGAAGAGCCCCAAACGGTGGTTTTAAAGGTAACTCGAGTTGAGGATTGTTACTCGGCGGGGGCGGCCGCTACGGTGACCCTGCTCGATGAAGAGGACTGGCCTCCCTTGACCGTTACGGCGCCGGATGCGACGACCCGTGAGCACAGTGCCGACACGGCCACATTCCGGATCAATCGGGCGGGTATCCTGGACAAGCCGTTGCATGTGAGTTTTACGCTCGAGGGCACATGCCCGACCAATCGTTATTCGATTCCCGCCTCGCCGGTCATCATCCCCGCCGGGTCTGCCTACGTGGATCTGACGGTGACGCCCCTCGACGATACTGATGTGGAACCGCCCCAGACGATTGTCCTCACAACCACTCCGCCATTTCCCGAAGATGCGAAGTCTGCCACTGTTGTCATGTATGATGACGATAACCTGCCGCCAACGATTACGCTGGCGACTTCATCAACCAATTTTGTGGAAGGCGATCCTGTGACCCTGACCCCGACGGCCTCGGACGATTGGGGTGTCAGCCATGTCCAGTTCTGGAGGATGACCTTGTATATGACCAATCTGATTGCGACGGTTTCCAATACGCCGTACCAGTATACCTGGTATGGTAATCAAGACACCTCAACCCTTGCGGCGGTAGCTGTGGATATCTGGGGTGCAGCCAGTACTTCGCCCGTGGTCAAAGTCTTTGGCTCGAGTCTGCTGCTGCCAATGGGGCCAGGAACCGGATTTTCCGCCGAGTGGTGGACCAATGTCGTGGGAACGGGCATTGCCGCCCTGACGAACGATACGCGATACCCCCTGATCCCGGACGGATCGGTGTTTTGTCCGTCGGGCATGAGTTACACCCTGACCAGTACAAATTCCTTCGGTGTCAGACTCCGTGGGTTCTATATCGTTCCGATGGACGGAGTTTACCGGCTCGATACTCAAGTTGGTGGCAATAGTGTCGCGTGCCTGTACCTGAGCAATGACGAATCACCGGCCAACATAACCATGGTTAACTTCTATACACGGGTTTCCCTGGTCGCGGGACGGAGGTACTATTTTGAGATGCTTTACAAACACGAAGACGGTCAACGCTGGACGAATAATTATGGACGAAGCTTCTTAATGGCCGGCAGCTTGGCCGTAGGTGGTGAAGGTCCTATCCCATATCACCGTCTGGAGCCCTGGCGTGAAGTGAGGATTGTGGCCACTAACGCGATCATGGTGCCGGAGGGAGGTACGGCCCAGTTCGATCTTTGCCTGAGCCAGGCGCCTGTGGGGGCGGTGACGGTCACCGTGAGTCGGGTGAGCGGGGATGCGGAGATCGGGATCCAAGGCGCCTTAAGTCTGGTCTTTGATGAGGGAAACTGGAGCGTGCCGCAGGCGGTGACGCTGGCCGCAGCTGAGGATCCGGACACGGCGGCTGGCGTCGCCACCATCGTCTGTTCATCGCCGGACGCGAACCCGGCCAATGTTACGGCGACCGAGGCGGATAACGACAGCAACAGCCCGCCCGTGGCCCTGGCTGACAGTTATTTGGTGATGGAGAATAGCCCATTGGCGGTCAGCGCTCCGGGAGTGCTGGTCAACGATGTGGATGCCGAGACCAACGCCCTGACGGCGGCGCTAGTCAGCACTGTGGTGCGCGGCATGTTGTCGTTCAACGCCGATGGCGTTTTCACGTATATGCCAAACACGAACTGGTCCGGGACGGATTCGTTCATGTACCGGGCGAATGACGGGCAATTCGATTCCGAGCCGGTAGCCGTTACCCTCACGGTGCAGTCCCGTCCGAAGGTGGTTTATGTGCGGTGCCTGAGCAATACCACCGAGATCACCGTACGGTTCGACCGGGCAGTCAAAACGACTGCGGCCGAGATGACGTCAAACTATACGCTCGACAGCGGCGTGAGCGTGCTGTCGGCATCGTTGGCGTTTGATCAGCAAACGCTCACGCTGGTAACCACCGGCCTGACGTCCGGTCAGGACTACACCCTCACGATCAACGGTATCGTGGACATAAATAGCCCGACGGCAATACTGCCCGACACCCAGATCCGGTTCCGGTGCTTGGAAGGTGCGCTCCCCGACACCCTTTCCTGTGTGCTTTGGCTGGATGCGGGATTCGGTGTGACCACAGATGCTGGCGGCGTGTCGCGCTGGGAGGATCTGTCGGCGATAGCTGACCACATGACGCAGACCAATGCCGCCCTTAAGCCGACGCTGCAAACGAACGCGGTCAACGGCTTGCCGGCGCTGCGGTTCGACGACGACCGGTTATCAGCGCCGGATCTGCAACTTGGAATCGGGGCGGGCACCGTGTTCTTCGTGATCAAGCCCGACAGTGTGGCGGGCAATACGCAGGAGTTCGGGGGATGTGCGCCTGACGGACGGTTCCGGTTCAACAATGGCAAACTCTCAGGCTGGTTCGGCGGAGACCGTGACCAGGCTGATACAAACGCACCCGGTACGAACCGCTTCCAGATCGTGGCCTTCCGGTTCAACGGTGATGTTCAGGAATCCCTGGATGGTCAGCCATTCCTGGCTGCGCTGGGAACGAAGACAGATATCAGCGAATCGCCTTTCGTGGTGGGCGCGGTGAGCAATCACTTCAATGGTGCGATTGCCGAGGTGATCGCCTATGGAAAACCTTTGAACGATGAGGAGGCTCGGGCGGTCAAGGCGTATCTTGCGAATAAGTACAATATCACCCTGGCGTTACGGACCTTGTATCAGCCGGTAGTCAGTAGCATGAATGTTGTTGTCGCCGAGGGAGGGCAGACCAACCTTTCAGTTGTGCTGACCGCGCCACCGGCGGGAACGGTACAGTATGCCGTCTCGCGCCTGTCCGGTAGCACGAACCTTTATGTAATGGGGAGTTCGTCGCTCACCTTCACACCGGCGAACTGGTCCAACGCGCAGACGGTCGTGATCGCCTCGGTCTGGGATAATAATATGGCCAACGATACGGCGATGTTCCAACTCGTCAGTGCCGTGACGGAGCCGGTCCTGTTCACTGCGCAACAACAGGACATGCACTTCGCCTATCCGTTGCCCTATGAGGATACCTACGAGGCGTATCTGCCCGGGATGAATCTGGCGGGGGTGTCGTGGAAGCCGGAAGACACTGATTATGCGGAGGCCATCGTAACCAACGGGACGCCCGCAGCACCGTTCTCGGGTTATCCGGTTCCTGCGGTGACCCATACCAACGTGATGAATTTCTACGGCAAGCTCTCGGTCGTCTTCGATGGGTCGTCCAGTTCGAACCTCACAACGGTCGCCTTGGATACGATGATCCAGCCTATATTCGGCCCCCAGCCAGTAGGGGACCAGATGGCGGCGTTAAGCAATGCGCAGACGGCGGTGTATTTCGACACGAACGGCTGTCTGAATATTTATCACGGGGTTCGGACCTCACCGACGGCGGGGCCACCGGATTATACGGAATGGCTGGCGGTGACGAATGCCCCGCAGATCCAGACAGGGGAGTGGTGCCGCTTGACGCTGGTGGTGAACTACGACCTGGCGGGGCCGATGATGATGTTCATGGTGGGTGTGAACAGCAACTTCGTCAGCGCGCCCGAAGGGTATGCGGAAGCCCATGTGGGGAGCACCCGGGGCGGGCCGTGGTTCATCAGTCCGAAGTGGAGTGATGCCGATCTGCGGATTCATAAGCTCAATCTTACCGGAGCGGGCTGTGTGGATGACCTGACGGTGACGGCGGGGGCGGCCGCTACGGCGACCAACGGCACACCCATTGCCTGGATGCAGGAGAAGGGGCTGGCGCCGGGTGGGGAGTATCCCACCTGGGATTCGCTGGCGCTGGGCGACTCGGACCATGACGGCATGCCGACCTGGCAGGAGTGTATTGCGGGGACGGATCCCAACAGCGGCCTATCCGCCTTGAAGATTGTGACCAACTCGGTGGCGGCCTCGGGCGGGACGATCATCCTGGCCTGGCCGAGCGTGGCGAGCCGGATCTACGCCATCCAGCGGAGCACGAACCTGGTGAGCCAACCCTTTGCCGATCTCTGGACCAACATCCCGGCCAATCCTCCTGTGAATGTCTATACCGGAACGATGTCGGGTGCAAGCGGCGGGGAGTTCTACCGGATCAACGTGGCGCGGTGATATCAAACCAGAAAGAATATCATGAAACTCTATTCAAAACTTAACGGGTTCATTATCGCGTTGGCCTTGGCGCTGGTGCCGGTCATGGGTTCGTCCGCGCTCTATTATTGGGACATCAACGGCCCCACCGCTGGACCGGGGAGTGCTACGCCCAGTGGGACATGGGATGGCGCTGACTCAAATACCAACTGGAACCCCAATGCCGACGGAACGGGTACCTCCATTAAAGATCCAACGACCGGCGATGATCTGGTTTTTTGTTCTTCCAACAGCGCCTCGGAATACGCCTCGGGAAAGTATACCATCACTCTCGGCGCCAGTGGCGCCAATGCCAGGAGCCTGACGTTCAAGGATGGCGCGGCCACGCTGACAAATGGCACGATCACCTTGGCCGCGACAGCCTTCATTACCAATACGGTGAATGGCATGATCGCATCCGCTATCGCCGGTGCGGGTACGAATCTGACGAAAGTGGGCGCCGGGACATTGACCTTGACCGCCACCAACTCCTACAGTGGCGCCACGACGGTCAGTGCCGGAACGTTGATGGTGAACGGAGGCGGGATCACCAACACGGCCAGCATGACCCTGAACGGGACGGGCACCTCCCTGATCCTTACCAACGGCGCCAGCCTTTTTAGCACCAACACGAGCACCATTGGTAGTGGTGCCAATGGCAACACCGTTTTCATAGTCTCCAACTCCCTGTGGAATGCCGGTGCGAAGATCGTATACATTGGCTCAGCCGCCACTACTACAAGCAACAGTCTGACGGTGGCTGATGGGGGTATCCTGACGAACGTTGTCGTGGATTTCGTGGGCGCCTACGGCAATCTGGTCATCACCAACGGCGGCAAGGTCCTCGCTGGCCCCGTCGCAGCCACTTGGGCAGGCTTTCTCGGCGATGGCAGCAACAGCAACAGCAACCGGGTTTATGTCGGTAGCAGCACGGGTAGTAAGTCGGTATGGGATCTCGCCGGCAAAACCATATCTCTCGGCAGGAGCACGAGTGTCCAGGGCAATGGGTTGGTGGTGGATGCGGGCGGCTTTGTCACCAACGGTTCGATACGGGTCGGCGATGGTAATTACAACAATGGCAATTATCTCATCATCACCAACGGCGGTTATGTCCAGGCAAGTATCGCTGTATATGTGGGTGCAGCAGTCGGCTCCTACGGCACCAGCAACTATGTTGTCATTGCGGGAACCGATGCGTCGGGCCAACGGGCGACATTAAAAGGGAATCTGAACGTTGGTAACAATCCCTACGCGACCGGCAACTGGGCACGGGTGGAGGCCGGGGGGGTGGTGACCAATACCACGATTGTTGTCGGCACTCACACTCCCAATATTAACAACTGTCTCATCATCACCAATGGCGGCCAGGTGTTCTCCTCGGCCGTCGGCACCGTGGGTGCTGTTTCCGGAGCGAACAGCAACTCCGTGATCATTGCCGGTGCCTGCGGCACGACGAATGCGTTGTGGGATCTCGGCGGCTATGCGCTAACTGTCGGCGGGAGTAATGCCGTCGGCAATTATGTCCGGGTCAAGGATGGCGGGCAATTGTATTGTGCCGCCCTTAACATGGGGGCGGGCGGTTTGGCCTCCAGCAATACGGTCAACGTGACCGCCGGGGGATTGTTGCAGTGTTCATCCGTCACGATGGGAAATGCCACATGGCCCGGTAGTGGAAATTCACTGATGATTGATGGCGGCATTCTCCAGTTCACGACGGCGACATCAGCAATCACCAATAACAATAGTGATGCCGTAGCGAGCCGTGTGATCATGAATAACGGGACGCTGTCCTATCGCCTGTCGAGCGGGGTTGTGGATCTGACGAACAACTGGATTGGGGGTGGGAGTGGGATCGGGGGAACCAATGTGGCGTGGATGGGGATCAATTCCCTACGGATCAACAACTGCACCGCGACCAACACGCTGGCCGATCCGTACATATTCTGTAACAACCGGGGCGCCACAAACTACAACGGGTTGGAGCTGTTCGGTACCGCCGCGATCAAGGGTCAGGGCGTGGTCATCGGTGACGGTGATCCCGCACATGGCGGCTCGTTGTTGGTGTCGGGGGGAACCGCAACCATTTCGGGCGTGATGACTAATAATTCGGCCGGTTTTAGATTTGCGAACATGGCTGGCCTGGTGGCCAGTAACGGGGTGGTCTGGATGAGTGGCTCGGTGGCGATGACTACAGCGGGTCTCGCGGTCTCCTCGGCCTATACCACGAACATACTGGCCGGTGGCACGGTAACCTGGGCCCAGTTGGCCGGGACGACGCAGCGTGTGGATGGCATCGTGGCGGGATCGGGTAAACTGGTCAAGGACGGAGCAGGTGTATTGATCCTGGCGGCCACCAATACCTTCAACGGAGGCGTGACGGTCAGCGGCGGCACATTGGCCATTAATGGGAGCGTCACGGGAGCGGTTATAGTGGGGAGCGCCTGCGCCTTGCAACTCAACGGGCGGGTGTACGGCACGCTGTCGGTGGCAACGGAGGGGGCGATCAGTGGCGCGGGGACGGTATCGGGAGCCGTGACCAATGGCGGACTGTGGAATGCGGCGATTACGAATTCAACGGGCGGGGCGACTCTGTTTCTGGCGCCCTCGCTCACGATTCAGGCAGGTGCGCGGCTGAATGTGTCGGGTACTGATTTCCTGACTTCGAGTTCAAGCACCTACACGATCATTTGTGCGACAAATGGGGGAATCCATGGCGCGTTTAATTCCGCCAACCTTCCGAAGGGATGGATACTCGACTATTCGCCTGGATACGTTCGGATCAAGCAAGGTTATCCGGTGACGGTAGTCGAGGTGGAGTAAGGCGGAAGGCGTGATCGGTTTTGCCTCTGTTTCAGGAGTAAAGTCACCGGAACGATGTCGGGTGCAAGCGGTGGGGAGTTCTACCGGATCAATGTGGCTCGGTAAGATCGAAAATTCCGTGACGGTCATCGAGTTGGAACAAGAAAAGGCTACAGACGATGAAAACGATTTTGTTAATGGCGATGATGAAGATGAAGTACTGGCTGATGGGATTTGTTGTTGTTGGCTTTCTATTTGCGGGAATGAGAGTTTTGGCGCTGAACGAGTGTCGCTTAACCAGCGGAGTCGAAGATTCGACATTTTATCTCAGGACCTATGAGCTATGGTACTATGGCCCTTACCGCATGAGGCAAGGCGAGAACGTGGCGCCGCTCAGGACACGGAACCCGTCGGACATGATTATTGTCCGGAAACACCAGCCCTATCATGAGGCTATCCGGGCACAAGGATTCCAGAGCGTTGATCTCTCCAGAGCCGGTTCCGGACACTTCGAGATCGCGGTTATATACAAAGAGAGCACGGGGTTTTTCCTGGTCGATTCCGGTGCGGGCAACAATATCATGTTCAGGTCGTTTGCGGAATCATGCGGGATAAAAGGCCAGCCGACCCCCACGTCCATCGGTATGATGAACATAACGGAGATCAAGGGAGCCAAAACATCCGAAGACTTCCCCGTCGCATTCTCGCAAGTTTTCCTGATCCGGCCAGACCAAGACAGACTCCCCAAGCCGGATGAGGCGATCACCATCCGATGGGAATCGGTTGGCATCATTGGCGCCGGTTTCCTCAGGGAATACAGGGCCATCTTGGACTATGGTTCAGACACTTTGTTCCTGTCCGTCAGGAAATCCGATGAGGCCTCCGTACGGCTTAAGAAGGAGCTGTTGTTGCTGGGGTATCACCCCATCCGCCTGCAATGGCGGAAGAATCTGGGCTTCTGGAATGTTCCGGTAAACATTGGCACAAACACGGTTGAGTTCACGGTTGACACCGGTTCCTCGACGACATCGGTAGATTCGGAACTGGCCAATAGACTTCATATTGAAGTCCTGAACGGGGTCACGCAACCGATGACGGGTGTAGACCACAGAGCGGGCGCGAAAGCAGGTAGGAGTCAACTTTGCAGCCTCACGGTAGACGGGTTTCAGGCTGACTTCGGCGGCGTGTGGGTCACGAGTAAGGGGAATCATAACGGACCGGATGATGCGACCCTGGGGAACGACCTCCTCGCCCTATACAGTGCCGTGTTGGATTTTGGCGCGGAGACACTCTACCTGAAGCCGCCTTCCGCAAAATAAGGAAAATGATGGGGGAACTCGGACAACGACGCGAATATCTACAGTTCTGTGTTTACCGACGGCCATGAGCAAGTTTGGGAAACGATGAAGTTTGATGGGAGCAATCAAAAAATAAAGGAGAAGGTATGGATTCCACAAAAACAATGAGGACATCGTCGCTTTTCATCCTGATTGCCTGCGCCGCATTGGCGGATGGGATTGGATTCAACGGAGACCGCGTGACCGACCAGAAAACGACGGTACTCGTTCTGACGTCCAATCAACAGGCAGCCGTCGTGTCTGCAAAGCTGACAGCGGACAACCTCTGCAACATTACCCTCACGTCCGCCCAGCAGGCCCAGTTGGTTGCCGAGGCAGGCTTCGCGCCGACAAACCTCTGTGTGCGGTCTCTGGCGGCGGTAAAGGACCACTGCACATGCGAAGAGTTGAACCTGGGGATCCTGTTTAAATCGGACAAAGTGGAGATCCCCCATTTCCTCCTGGGTACCGACCTGAATGATCGGGGGAAGAGCAGACTTCGACGGCTGAAGGAGAACAAGGGGGCAAGCACAAACGGAGTTCCGCGCCTATCCAGGGACTGGGATGTGCCTCCGAAACGTGATAACTTCCATATCTTCATGCTGATGGGGCAGTCCAACATGGCCGGGTGCGGCAAACTTGAAAACGGCGATACGACGCCGGAGCCGGGAGTGCTGGCGATTCCAACCAAGTGCGAGGGCGGATTCGCCTGGAAGCCGGCGGCGCATCCGTTGCATAACCGGCTCTCGAGCGATCGGTTTGGTCTGGGGTTGCCGTTTGTGGCGGGACAACTGGGCGAGTTCTATGGTGAAGGCCGCGGACACAATGCGCCGGAACGGCTTGCGCAGATCCAGGTCGTTCAAGCCGCCCTGAGGGACTTGCCGAAACGCATGCCCCAAACCGCCTGGGCGCCGTCGAAGGATTTTAAATCGATTGGAGACAAGGTTCACTTCGACCGCGCCTCTCTCATCGAATTCGGCAAGCGCTATGCCGCTGCGCTGGAAACAATCAAGAAGCCATGATTCATGTTAATGCAACATCTGCCTCTGATCGCGCTGATCTTCGCCTGGAACGATACCGTGGACATCCTGGTGCCCCCTGCGGAGTGAAGGCTCGAGTGGCGCTTCCCTTTCTTGGCGTGGAGTGGTATTGATTCAGCCATGAGTTTTCTGTCGTCCAGTTTTCGATTCCGGATGGTGTTCGCTCTGTTCGGAGTGAGCTGTGGCCTATCTGGGAATCCCGTCTGGGCGGAGTTGGTGGAGGCCCGGCTGGCGGACGACGGGCGCTCGGTGATCTTTTCGGCGCCGGGGATCGAGTATTTCCAGGGCGGGTTTGCCGCGACGGTCATGATCGGATCCGGAACGAACCGTATCTTGTCTTCCGAATCCGGTTCGCTGATGGGCGGGGTCTCTGCCTCCACTGAGAAAACGCCCTATGGTATGGCTTTCGTCCAGTGTGCCACCTTCCATTTCGAGAAGGAACAGGTGGATTTGCTTTTTCGGATGGACAAGATGCTGGACTCGCCGGTGGTGATGTTGCAGGCGGGGATCCGGAATGCCGGAAACCGGCCTGTCAAACTGGTGGAGGCGGCTCCGCTGGCCATGGAGACAGCGCCTTCCAAGGACATCCCGTTCCGTTCACTCCTGGTGTCAGGGCAACCCGGGAAGTGGCTCCTGACCGGTTTGCACCTCTGGACTCCCGTGGTGACGGCCCTCGACGAAATCAGGATGCCGCTGTCCATTTATGAAGAAGGGGGGCTCTATCGGCATGACGGGGTGGGATTCCTGTTCGGCCCTGTGGGTGTGCCGGTTGCGTATGTGAGGGGGCGTGTGACGGCCCTTGGCGTGGGCCGGATTGGGCTGACCCTGGCGGCGGATATGAGTGGGGTTGTTGTGGCGCCAGGCATGACGCGGTGGGGGCAGCAAATCGCACTCTTCATGGAGCCCCCTCGCGAGGCGCTGGCGCGTTGGACGGAATGGGTGGCGAAGACCCATGGCGCACGGACGGGGAAAGGGGCCCTGTCGGGCTGGAGCAGTTGGTATTTTAAGGGAAAGAACATCGCCGGGAAAGATGTGTTGGCCACGCTTGATCAGGCCGTGAATTCGGAGGGACGGTTGCGGCCCGGTGTCGTTCAAATTGACAATGGATATCAGGTAAAACCCGGAATAACGCTGGAGACGAACGACCGGTTTCCAGAAGGTCTGTCATTCTATGCAAAACGCATTGCTGCGGCCGGGATTCGACCCGGACTCCAGCTTTCAACGTATGAAGATCCGCGGATGAATTGGACTGATTTTGTGGCGATTGTCCGGGGCGCGGCTCAGAAAGGCTTCACCTATCTCAAAATCAGCCTGCAGGATACCGAACCGCCCCCCGATAAGACCGCATTTGAGGCGACTCGAGCAAAGATCAAAGAACTCCGGGAAGCCGTGGGGGAGGATACCTATCTTTTGTACGGACGGATTGGATTAAGCCGGGTGGCGTTGGGCTATGTGGATGCCAATCGCACCGGGCCTAATGTCGGTCGCACCGGAGTCCGGCCTGCGATAGAAGTGGTCCTCCGGTCGTATCACATCAACGGACGCTGGTTCGCGGTGGATGACGATTGCTACTACATGGCCACTGAATTGAAGGACGTCAGCCCGGTCGTGGGGGGATGGCCCCTGGCCAGGACATGGATCAGTATGGTCGGGCTATCCTGTGGAGCGGCGTTCACGTCCGATCTGTGGTACGAGGAGCGGTTCAAGCCCTATTGGCGGAATGTCGAGGTGTTGACCCCGCCCGCCAAGGAGCGGACGGAGGTGTTGGACCTATTGGCCAGCCGGGAGTGGCCGCGCCTTGTTGGGCAGGTTTCAAGGGCGTGGGGCGACTGGACGGTGGCACTCTTGTGGAACCCATCGGAGAAAGAGCAGACGGTCACGCTGGACTTTGCCCGCGCCGGTTTGGATCCCCGTCACCGTTATGCGGTCTGGTCCTTTTGGGACAATCGTTTTCTCGGGGTGGCCGCAGGCAGTTGGACGACCCCCTTTTTGGCGCCCTCGGCTTCCCAGCATTTGGTTTTCACCGATCTGGATCGAGCCCCTGACCGGCCGGTGTTGATTGGCTCGGGGCTGCACATCTATTGTGGCGCCGCCGAGATCGAGCGTGTGACTGCCCTTAGTTCCGCGTTACAGATCGAGCTGACGGACGCCGGTGCCCGCGCGGGGGATCTGTTCATCTACAGCAAGTTTGAACCCATGGTCAGGGAGTCCGTCGGTTGCGTGGTGGAAGGGATCAAGGCCGCCGGGGAGAATGTGTGGAAGCTCTCCCTGAAGGACCGGCGGCACGGCGCGATCCAGCGGGTGGAATTGGGTATTCCATTGCCGGTGACACGGCAAGTCTGGTTCTGGGTGATGTGCAGTGTTCTGATGGCCAGCTTTGTATTCAGTGGTTGGCGCTATGTTGCCTGGCAACGGGCACAACTGGCGTTGTCGCGGTTGGAACAGAAGACGGCCTTGGAGCAGGAACGCGCCCGGATCGCCCGGGATCTTCACGACGATCTCGGTGCGGGTCTGATGCAGATTGCTTACCAGGGCGATGCGTTGTTGAAACATCCGGGATTGGCGCCGGAATTGGCTGGGGAGATTGACAGGATCCAGGTGGCCTCCCGCGAATTACGGCGAACTCTGGATGAAACTGTTTGGACGGTTGACCCTGATCAGGATACGCTTGAAGGGATGGTCGGGTATATCATTGGGCTCGCGCAGGATCTTCTCTCCGGCACGGCGGTGAAGTGCCGGCTTGATTTTCCTGAGGTTCTGCCGACACAACCGGTCTCGTCCGATATCAGGCATCATCTGTTTCTTGCGTTCAAGGAGGCGATCCTCAACGTTATCCGTCACGCCCGCGCCACGGAAGTCAACATACGCCTTGTCATCCAAGGGGCGGAGTGTATGTTGATTGTTGCCGACAACGGGTGTGGATTTGATTCTGAAGACGGCGGAGCCCGGCCGGGCGGCGGGCACGGGTTGGGCAACATCCGTCGTCGGGTTTCGGAGATTGGCGGACGGTGCGAGTTCCGCAGTCGGCCGGGCGCCGGAACGGAAATACGGGTGATGTGGAGGCTATCCTCATGATGGTACGGGTGGCGATCGTGGAAGACAATGCGGCGTTGCGCCAGACCTACAGCAACTGGCTTTCCCATGCGGAAGGGCTGACTTTGGTCGGAGCCTTTGACACGGCAGAGCGTGCCCTTCTGGAGTTGCCGGCACAGAAGCCGGACGTGGTTCTGGTGGATATCAATCTTCCCGGAATTGACGGGATCGAGTGCGTGAGGAAACTCAAGCCCAGGCTGACGACCTCGCAATTTGTGATGGTCACGGTGTATGAAGATGCACAGCGTATATTCCGGGCTCTGGCCGCCGGGGCGACCGGTTATCTGATCAAGCGTGCCACCCGCGAAGAATTGCTCGCCGCCATTGCCGACGTCCGGCGCGGGGGCTCGCCGATGTCGGCGCAGATCGCCCGCAAGGTCGTCCAGTCCTTCCAGCGAACACCGCCGGAGGGCGGGGCACTCTCGTCACGGGAACGCGAGATTGTGGAACTGCTGGCCACGGGCTTGCTTTACAAGGAAATTGCAGGCCAGTTGGAATGCAGCGTGTACACCATCAACGCCCATGTCCGTTCGATCTACGAAAAACTGCAGGTTCATTCCCGATCTCAAGCCGTGGCGAAATTCCGCACGCAGTGAGAGGGGCCGCTCCTCCCTCGTTAATTTTAACGACTACCTTTATCAGAGGTTCACTTGTAACTTATGACTGATGAAAATAATGTCATATATGAAAGTGTCGGCCACTCACAAACTGGCAGCCTTGGCGGCTTCAACTCTTCTGGTTGCCGCTCTTGGGACTGCCCGGGCGGGAGGCGGAATCGAAAACGCGCTCTATCAGGTGGAGGTTGACGCTTCGAGCGGCGGCTTCTCTGTTTTTTCCAAGATTGCTGGAAGAACATTTCTGGAGGGAGGAAAACTGTCCGGGACTTCAGGAAAAGCCGATCGGGTGAAGGTTTCTGACAAGATCCTCGGCGTGGGTTCCGCGATTCAAATCACCTATGCCGATGGCAACTCGGATACGATCACGTTGCATCCGGACTTGCCGTTCGTCCTGTTCCGTTCAAGCCTGCACAACGGCGGGAAGGAACCGATGGTCATCAATAAATTCAAGGGCATTTCCGCAACGGTGGATTGGGGATGTCCATTGAAAGAAATCGCCACGTTAGGGACAGACGGTCTTACGAAGCAGCCTGCTAAAAATCCCGGAAGCTATGCGTTCCTTGCTGTGGTGTCCCCCAAGAAACGTAATGGTGTTGTGGTTGGGTGGCTCACGCATGACCGCGGGAGTGGCGTGGTATTTTCTCCGGTCAAGGAGGGCAAGGTCGGAATCCAGGCGCAAATCGATTATGGAAAACTTCGGATCAAGCCGGGAGAGAACTGCCCGACAGAGACCTTCGCCGTCGGCTATTTCGCCGATGCACGCCTGGGGCTTGAGGAATATGCGGACGCGATTGCGAAGGTTTATTCCATCAAGCTCCTCCCCAAAAAAGAGGGGTCATGCACCTGGTATATGGGAAAATATCGCGGCAACGGTGCCTGCGACGAGAAACACCTCCCGGAACTTGCCGAATACGTCGCGAAGACTCTGAAGCCATTCGGGTTCGACTTCCTCATGATCGACGACGGCTGGCAAAGTGGCAAAGGGGGAAATGGGCCGGCGAAGAATTTCACGACCCACAACCCCAAAGGGCCATATCCAGGCGGGATGAAGGCAATGGGCGACAAAATCACGGAGTTGGGGCTGACACCGGCAATCTGGTTCATGCCGTTCTCGGGAACGTACAAAGACCCGTTCTTCAAAGATCACTCGGACTTGTTTGCCAAGGATTCCAAGGGGCAGCCTTACGAAGTACCGTGGGGCGATATCTGCCTCGATATGACCAATCCTGCGGCGCGTGACTATCTTCGTGGCATGATCAGAACTTTTGTCCATGACTGGGGCTACAAGGTTTTCAAAATGGATGGGTTCTGGACCGGTACCGTGACGAAGCCGAATTTCGGGAGCCTCGGATACAAGGAGGACGGAATGGGCGACGCCGAGTTCTTCAATCCTGACAAAACAAACATCGAGGCCTTCCGCGACGGAATCAAGCTTGTACGTGAAGCCGCCGGCCCGGATGTGTTCCTGCTGGGCTGCTGCATCAGGCAGCACATGCGTTCGTTTGGCGGTGCCTTCGGACTGGTCGACGCCATGCGCGTCGCTCCCGACACAACCGGCTCAATCGGCCCCGGTGAGGCTTCACGCCTCTGGTTCCTCAATGGGCGGGTCTGGTGGAACGATCCCGACTGCCCGTATGTGCGGACAACCTTGGACATTGAAAAAGCACGGCTCAACGCTTCGTTCGTGGCAGTGGCGAACAACCTTTTCTATAGTGCTGACTGGATACCGGAATTGCCAATGGAAAGACTGGATATTCTCCGTCGCTGTATGCCGTCGCATAATTTGTTATCTCGGCCTGTAGATGTTTTTGAAAGTGCACCTGCGAAGGTATGGCACCTCGTCGATACCCGTGATCCTCTCCAGCGCCGCGATAGTGTCGCCTTGTACAACTGGGCGGAAGCTCCCGCGAAGGTCGTCTACCCGGTGGATCGCATTGGCCTTCCCAAGGCGGATGAGTATGTTGGGTTCGACTTTTGGAATAAGAAGTTCGTGCCACCGTTCAAGGGCGCTGTGTCCGCCGATATGCCGCGTGTTTCCTGCCGTGTGATTTCGATCAGGCCGGTCTCGTCGAATCCTCAGCTGATCAGCACGTCACGGCATATCACGCAGGGAATGATAGACGTATCCGGCGAGCGTTGGAATGCGGCCGACAAAACGCTTTCGGCGACAAGCAGGCTTGTTGAAAACGACCCCTACGAGTTGCGGATCATTGTCCCGGTCGGAGAGAAGTCCTGGGCCGCCAAAGAGGTGCTTCTCTCGCCGGAGGACCGGGCCGCCGGCGTCAAAGCCAAGTTGAAGCAGGATGGTCCGAAAATCCGCGCGACGATTACGAGCCCGACGAGCCGCGAGGTGAAATGGCGCGTCACGTTCGAGCAGGCGCCGGTTGATGCGGGCGAGCTCCGGTCGGTCGGCGACATCAAAACGGATATCGAATATAAACAGATTACGCTGAGTTGGGACGATACGGGTGCCGATGCCTACAAGGTGACCCGGGATGACGGCGTCGTCTTTGTGGTGCAGACTCCGTACTATATAGATAGGGCCGTTAAGCATGGCGTGAAATATGGATACAGTGTCGAGGCGCTCTGTTGGGGCAGGGCGGCTCCGGCGAGAAAGGTCGAGGCCACGGCCATGGCCGAGCTTAAGCCGCCTGCGACGGTGTCTCCGACGATTGCCATCGCCGACCTGAAGCCGCTGTCGGTCACGACCGGAAATGGAAAGCCTGGAATCACTGTCAATGCGGGCGGAAAGCCGTTTAGCGTTGACGGGAAGAAATACGCCAAAGGACTGGGCGTCCAAGCCAATTCCACAGCCGTGTATGCGATCCCGGCCGGTGCCACGAAGTTTGTGGCGGTGGTCGGCGCCGATGCGGAGGCCGCTGGCGTGAACCTTTCGCGGCACGGCCTGTTCAGCATGGTCTTCGAGGTCTATGGCGACACGAAGAAGGCGGGCAGCAAGCCTGTGCTGCTGGCAAAGTCACCGGTAATTTCCACGAAGACCATTACGCGTTGGGCGTTCGACATCGGGCTTGATCCCCGCTACAAGGAACTGCACCTGGTGGTGGACGATGCCGGTGATGGGAACAACTCTGATTATGGTGACTGGGTGGATGCGGGTTTTGTCATCGAGAAGCCCAAGGGTCCTGTCAAGGTATTCATCCTGGCTGGACAATCAAATGCGGTTGGGTTCAATAATGTCCGGGAATACCGGCATGGCAAAACCGCGTTGCCCGAAGAGTACATGAGTCAGGCTGATACTTTGTTCTGGGATGAAACGACGAAAGGATGGATTCCCCTTTGCGTCGGAAAATCCCATGGCGCCCATACAAATGCCTTTGGCCCTGAGATCGGGTTTGCTCATGATTTGGCGAAACTGCCCGGCAATGGACAAATTGCGATCATCAAGTGCGCAGTAGGCGGCACGGGAATTGCCCGGGCCCGCGATTACTCGGATATAATTCCAAACGTAGGCCCGAATGATGCCGGGAATAACTGGCATCCGCCATCCAATGGACAAGACGCCGGGAAGCTTTATCAACAACTAATGCGGGAAACTGAACATGCCCTCTCGGCGTTAAAGGCCGACGACCGGAAATATGAGTTGTCTGCGTTTCTCTGGATGCAGGGTGAACGCGAAGCGGGTATCAGTCTAAAGATGGCCGGCGATTACGAGGCTTTGCTGAAATCCCTGATCCAGGCGGTCAGAACCGATCTTAAGACACCCCGTCTTCCTTTTGTCATTGGCGAAGTCAACAGTCACACTTGGAAACATGGCGATATCGTCCGCAAAGCGCAGGATAAAGTATGCCAAGAGGACAAGAATGCGCTGCTGGTAAAAACCACGGACCTTTCCCGGAAGGGCTCAGGCGGCGTCTCCCATTTTGATGCGGACGGGATGATCGAACTCGGATTACGTTTCGCCACGGCCGTCAACCAACTCACCCGTAAAGACTGAGTTTTTAAATAATTTAGCAACATGCAAAACCCTGCTGTAGGATCGGGGTTGTATCCCGATTCAAGCGGGCGACACGCCCGCTCCTACAGGGTTTTGCAAGTTGATCAATGGCAGTCTAATAACGAAAACGTAAAGGAATAATTATGAAGAAATCGACTTCTGTTTTAATTGCTGCATGGAGCTGTCTTTCTGCGGGGCTCTTGTATGCGGATGTTACGTTACCGGCATTTTTCTCTCAGCACATGGTTCTCCAGAAAGATGCAAAAGTACCTTTTTGGGGCAAGGCGAGTCCTGGGGAGAATGTAAAAGTGACTTTAAATGAACAGGTGCAGTCTGCGACTGCCGATGCGACTGGAAAATGGAAAGTGGTTCTTGATTTGAGTAAATCAGCTTCAGGGCCCTTTGAAATGAAAGTTGAAGGTAACAATGTTATCAATATCCCTGATGTGGTTGTTGGTGAGGTATGGATTGCGTCAGGTCAGTCCAACATGGAGTGGATTTTGAAAAATACGAAAGATGCCGAGAGTGAAATCGCATCTTCAGTAAACCCGATGCTCAGGCATTTTTTGGTCACAAAGACTGCTCCAACTCAACCTGCAGATGATGTTAAGGGACAGTGGGTTACCGCATCTCCAGAGACGACCGGAAGGTTTACTGCGGTGGGATATTACTTTGGGAAAAAACTTCAGGGTGAATTGAAGGTTCCCGTGGGAATTATAAATACGAGTTGGGGAGGAACTCCCTCAGAAGCTTGGACAAGTTTGAAAACAACAGAAGCGACACCCGTTCTCAAGGAACTTTACGATAAAACGCAGGCTCAGATGAAAGCATTTCCAGATTTGAAAAAAACGTATCATGATGGCTTGGTTGCATGGTTTAAGGACACGGGTCGTGAAGATCGAATGACCTCAGATATTGCCTCCTACAATGGAGCAACAGTCGAGCCAAACAAGGGCTGGATAGAAGTTCCTAAGGCGGAAGTACTCAAGGGCTCCAGTAAAACAGGTGTTGTCTGGTATCGTAAGGAAATTAATTTCGTCACGAAACCGAAATCTATTACCTTGAGCACAGTATTTAGTGGAGGCTTGGAAAGTGTTTACCTAAATGGAAAGCTTGTTCACCAAGCCAAATTGGGAGATCTCACCGATATTAACCAAGCGCGGAAAACGAATCTAAATCTGACCGGTGCTGCTATTGAAGGTATTAACGTGTTAGCATTTCGTATGTACCAACCTATTGGCGCTGTGCGTATGTCCGACCCTGAATTGAACGTAAATGGAACGGCAATGCCTTTTGAAGGTATATGGAAGAAAAAGCCGGAGATGGAGTTGTTTGCCCCTTCCGCAGATAAAGTAGCAACATTACCAAAGCCGGTTGTTTATACCACAGGACCCCGAGGCGCAACGTTGTTGTTCAATGGTATGATTCATCCACTGCTTCCCTATGCAATGCGTGGTGCGATTTGGTATCAAGGAGAGGCCAACAGTGGTAGGGCGTACGATTACCGTGTTGCGTTTCCAGCTATGATTACCGACTGGCGTGAGCACTGGGGACGTGGGGAATTTCCGTTTTATTTTTGTCAGTTGGCTAATTATATGAGTAAGTCAACTGAACCCAAAGACAGTAACTGGGCAGAACTTCGTGAAGCTCAATCCATGACCTTGAAGCTCGCGAATACGGGACAGGCTGTACTCATTGACATTGGTGAAGCGAATGACATTCATCCCAGAAATAAAAAAGACGTGGGTGAACGTCTTGCCCGAATCGCCTTGGCAAAGGACTACGGCAAGGCTGTTGTCTATTCCGGTCCTGTTTATTCGGGGGTAAAATTCGAAAATGGAAAGGCTATTGTTAGCTTCAAACATACAGAGGGCGGGCTAGTTGCAAATCCAGTTCCTGACACGCAGGTACTGAATTCTTCAAAGAATCTGCTTGCTCCCTTGGTCCGCAATAGCCCAACGAGTCAATTGGAAGGATTTGCTATTTGCGGTGAAGACAAAAACTGGGTTTGGGCTGATGCTAAAATTGAAGGCGAAACAGTGCTGGTCTGGTCAAGTACTGTCGCGACTCCAGTTGCTGTGCGCTATGGCTGGGCTTCTAATCCCACCTGTAATCTCTACAATGGCTCTGAATTACCCGCTTCACCCTTTCGAACTGATAATTATCCGGAAATTACACGGAGCTCAAAATAACGCGTACATCAGTAGTGTCCGGTTATAACTTGAACAGTTCCAAAAATGAACGGGGTGCGCGGATCAAGGTTTCGGTGAATGGGGAATCGGTGCCGGGATTGGAGAAAGTGGAAGGTTATGCCGTAAAATTAGAGGCGGCCAAACCCATTGATCTGGGTGTTGTCAAGCCCGACGGGAATGTCATCCGGGTACTGGTTCGGTGACTCTCACATCGCTATGGAACGGCAAAAATTAATCACGAAACCTTTTTGAGTGGAAAACGAAGGGCAGGAGAATGTCATGAAGATGAACATGTTGTTGTTAGGACTCGTGGTGATAGGGGGCAGTTGTCTTTCCAACGCCTCGACGCCGGAAGCCTACGTGGTCAAGACAGAGGGGATTGCCGTCCGCTTGGATGCCTCGGGTCATATTCTGAACTGTCTGGTTGCCGGGCAGGAGAAGGAAATCCCGCTCTCGGGTCAAACGGAACTGGAGGGCTTTACGCCCGTGGGCCAGGTCACCGTCAAGCCGTCCGGGGATGGGGGCTATGCCTTCAGTCGTGTCATTGCCGATCAGCAGGGGCATCGGTGTGAGGTGACGGATACCTTCATGCCGGCTCGCGACAGCGTGCGCTGGACGGTGGAAATGATCAGCAACGATCCCGATTGGTGGAGCATGGCTATTGAAACCCGGTTGAACGTTCCCGTCACTGGGACGACGCGGTTCTGGACGGCTTGGTCGGATCCCGAATATCAGGACAGCGGATGGCGTGACGCGAGGGTGATGATGCCGTTTGCCAAGCGGAAATGGGGCTACTCGCTGGGGTACGCTGCGCCGATCAAGGGAAATTTCTTTGCCATTCCCCTTGCTACGATGGCGGAAACAGCCACAGACCGGGCGGTAAGCGTGGTGTTGTCGCCGGAAGACACCCTGCTGGATTTGTGGTTGACGACAACCACGAACGGAGCGGTTTCGTTTTCGCGTCAAAACCACCGCATGGGGAAAGGCCTGTCAGTCCGCTTCGCGATGGATATCACGGCGCATGAGGCGGATTGGCGGGGGGGCTTGCGGTGGATGGTGGCGCGGTATCCCCAGTTCTTCAATCCACCGAACCCGGCGGCCGATCAAATGGCCGGCTGTGGGGCTTACTCCGGTTATGAAGGGCCCGTCGATGTGGCCGGTCTCAAGAAAATGGCCTTCCGAATTACTTGGAAGCTGTCCGATGATTTTCCCTATATGGGGATGTTCATCCCGCCGGTTAAAGATGCCGATGAACGATGGGAACGTTCCTGCGACGAGCCGACGCCCAAGGGCAAGGGGAAGGTGATCTCCTGCCGCCAGATGAACGACTACGCCGTGTACATGAAAACCAATGGCTTCTTTGTCCTGAATTATTTCAACGTCACCGAGTTCGGCAAGAAGATGTACAACGCGCCCTTGGAAACCGGCCCGGAGACGCCGGACTTGTGGAAATATCCAAGGGCGTTCACGGCCTATCGCTTGCCCAAGGCCCGGCTGACCCAGATCAATGTCGGTTTTTACGGCAACTTCACCACGGACTGTGGCGATCCTGCCTATCAGCAATTCCTTCTCGAACAGGCGGACCGGCATCTGCGTTTTCTGCCCGACACGGCGGGGATCTGCATTGACCGGATGGATTGGTTGCGGCATTACAATGCGGAAGCCGACGACGGGATCAGTTTCCGGGAGGGTGCCGTCTGCCGATCCTTGATCCAATCATGGAAGGGGCTGATGTCGGAACTTGGCCCGAAAATGCACAGTGCCGGGAAGGTGATATTCGGCAATCCCATGACGATGCGCCTGGACCTGATGAAGGAACTTGACGGGTTTTATTCGGAGCATGGCGAGTCTGGCCCCGGCTTGAACAGCATGGCGTTGCTGGCGCTTCGCAAGCCGGCACTGACCTTTACCCACCGCGTTATAGACAATAACGAGAAAACCAAATTGATGCCGGATCCCGACAGCTTCATCCAGCGGCACCTGCTGATGGGCGTTTATCCGACGGCGCCCTATCCCTATAACAACCATGCCATCATGCCGAGTCCGGGAACGGATCGGCTCTATCTCGATTACGGCCCGCTGCTGGATGCGATGCGTGGCAAGAAATGGGTGCTGGCGCCGCACTGTGTCGAAACCACCACTCCCGGTGTGAACGTCAACCTGTTCGAAGTCCCTGGTGGTTACGCATTGCCCGCGATCACCTATGGTAAAGCTATTGGGACTGCCACCATTCAGCTTCGCAACCTTCCCGGCATGGATACGCTCAAGGCGGAAGCCTTGCATCCAGGCGTGGACCAGCCGCAACCGGTGCAAGTGCAGTTCAAGGACGGCGTGCTGGAACTTACCGTACCTCTCCATCGCGGTTGTGCCATGGTGCGGGTAACCCCATGAATATCCAAAAACCATTGATCATCGCGGGGACTGTGCTGGCCATAACGGCATTCCCAACTCTTCAGGCTTTGGGGGCTCCTGCCGCCGCCGGGAAGCCGAATTGTATTAGCGTGGAAACCGCGAGTATGGCGTGGTCCATCCACAAAGGCAATGGTGGGCGGCTTTACCAGGCGGGCCTTGGGCCACGTTCTACGGCGGTGGAATCTGACCCCAAAAAGCTATGCGTACGCGTGAATGAGATCTATCCACAATGGGGGGCCGGCTATATCTGGGAGCCGGCATTACAGGCCACGCATGCAGACGGGAATACATCAACCGATTTGATTGTGGTCGGTCAGGAGACAAAGACTGTTGGAGAAGGGGTGGTGCAGACGCGAATTCAGCTCAAGGATACAGCCTACCCGTTCTTTGTAACACTTTGTTTCAAGGCGTATCCGGCCTTCGATGTGATCGAGCAGTGGACGGAAATTCGCCATGAGGAGTCCGGCCCGGTGCAACTTGACCGCTTCGCATCATCTTCGCCGCTTTTCAATACAAACCTCTTTCTGACGCAATACATCGGTGACTGGGCCAATGAGATGAACCCCACGACGGAACGTCTCAATCCCGGAATCAAGGTGGTGGACTCCAAAATCATCGCGCGTGCGCATCAATTCCGCAATCCGTCCTTTCTGCTTTCGGATCGGGAAATCGTCCAGGAAGATGCCGGTACAGTCTGGGCGGGTGCCCTTGCCTGGCCGGGGAGTTTCCAGTTCGCCTTCGAGAACGTCAACAATCGTGTCCGCGCCCTGTGCGGCATCAACCCCTTTGCCTCGCAGATCCATCTGGAGCCGGGGCGGGTGTTCACCACGCCCTCGATGGTTTGGGCCTATAGCGGCAATGGGCTTGGCCCCTTGAGCCGCAATCTCCATCGTTGGGCGCGCCGCCATGCCCTGCGCGATGGCGACAAGCCGCGGGCGGTCATTCTGAACAACTGGGAGGCCACCCATTTCGCGTTTGACGAGAAGAAGCTCGTCTCGCTTTTTGACCGGGCGAAGGATGTGGGCTGTGATCTTTTCCTGCTGGATGACGGCTGGTTCGGCAAAAAATATGCGCGTAATGGAGATAATGCCGGTCTGGGGGATTGGATGGCAGACCCTGTCAAACTCCCCCGTGGCCTCGGCTATCTCTGCGAGCAGGCCAAGGCGCGCGGGCTCCGCTTCGGGATCTGGCTGGAGCCGGAGATGGTCAATCCATCGAGCGAACTGTTTGAGGCACATCCCGATTGGGCCATTCAACAGCCCCGCCGTGGAGTGCATTTGATGCGCAAGCAGTTGGTGCTCGATCTCAGCCGGCCGGACGTAAAGGACTACGTGTTTAAGTGCGTGGACCGGATATTGGCCGAAAACCCCGGGATTTCTTATGTGAAGTGGGATGCCAACCGCTACGTGACCCAGCCCGGATCGGCGTGGTTGAAGCCCGGTTTCCAGTCGCATCTGGGCATTGATTACAACAACGCCCTCCTCGACATTATGGGCCAGGTGGCCGAGCGCCATCCCGAGGTCGAAATGATGGTGTGCGCCGGGGGTGGCGGACGCGTGGACTTCGGCTCGATGCGCTATTTCCACGAGTTCTGGCCCAGTGACAAGACCGATCCGCTCCGGCGCGTCTCCATGCAATGGGATTATTCGACCTGTTTTCCCGCCATTGCCATTTCCGGACACGTTACCTCTATGGGTAGGCGTTCGCTCAAGTTCGCGTTTGACGTCGCCATGAGTGTGCGGCTGGGGCTGGATATGGATCTTAACAAGCTTTCCCCTGCGGATCAGGCGTTTGTGGCGTCGGCTATTAAAACCTATAAAGAGCGGCTCCGAACCCTCGTCCAATTCGGCGAGCTTTACCGGATCGAGAATCCTCACTCAGGTCCGCGGGCTGTGCTCAATTATGTTTCTCAAGACCGGTCCCGCGCGGCTCTCTTCATTTTCCAAACGCAAGACGCTTCTGCAATGGTGGCGAAACCCGCAGGACTGGATCCAGCCAAACGGTACCGGGTATGCGAGATTAATCTACGGGAAGGGGAGGCGTCGAAGGTGCCGCAGCATGGCAAAGTTATAGATGGTGCCACACTGATGGAGGCGGGCGTCCTTCCGTCCTGCGCGAAATCATGTGAGAGCGCAGTGATTGAAATGGAAGCCCTGTGTATGTCGCTTTCTGGAGGGGAGGCGGAGCCGTCCATGACCTACACGGAGGCTAACTGGAAAACGTTTGTCGAATCTCATAAGGGCAACCGCCTCATGAAATTCGAAACGCTGTGCCGCACGGATAAGGGGCGTGCGGTCGAGTTGTTGAGGATTAATTCAAAACGCAATGGTTACGGGAGCTACCCTATACTGCTGACGGCACGCCATGACGCACGCGATGCAGTCGCCAATTACGTCCTGGAAGGCATTCTCGAAACGCTGCTCGGCGACACTGAGGACGCCAAGTGGCTTCGGGATCGGTCGGAAATCGTGGCGATTCCCTTTGTGGACAAGGATGGGGTCGAGGACGGAGCGCCGGGGAAGGACTACGCCTGCGATTATGGCGCGGAGTCCAAACTCGCCTCCGTCGAGGCTATCACAAAGTTTATGAAGGCGACCTGGTCCGAGTATTACCCGACCAGCATCATAGACTTGCATGCGGCCGCGCCGCAGAGCAAAGTCAAGGGCGCGGCATGGGTTGGCGGGCCAGGATTATGGAATTGGCAGCAGACACTTCGCTTTGCGGGAACCCTGAAAGGTCTTGGCAATGCCTTGAACTGCGAGGCTGTTGAAAACGCGAAGTTGGACTCTTCTAGTCTTACGCCACTTTCCACCTCGCTCTGTCCGCCCGGCCCGGACACCACGAAAAGCGCAAGTTCCGAGTCCAGCGGCAAGCGACTGGAGTTCAGGGACTGGCTTACCCAAATGACCAGCGTCAGGTTTGCGGCCCGCCTGGAAGTGTCGTCGGGCATAACCCCGGATTTAGCGCGGGCGTTTGGACGAGATCTTGTAAAGGCGTTGCGCAGGGATCTTCAAGGCGATGCCTCCGTCTTCACCGACGCCTTTTCCGAACGAGCCAACATGAAGTACAAGATTTCACTGCCAAAGGGATATGATAAGGATCCTGCGAAAAAGTGGCCGATGATCCTCTGGTTGCATGGGGCGGGTCCGTGTTATAATTATGAGGATGTCACGACCCTTGGTGTGCCGCGTTATGTCCTGGATCATCCCGATTGTCCTTTTATCACGTTGACACCACTTCTTGCCGTCACCAGCTGGAGCGCCTGTTCCGAGACCCTTGATATCCTGCTCCAGGAGACCATGGCGCGGTATCGGGTTGATGCCCAGCGGGTCTATATGACCGGTCAGAGTGCGGGCGCCAACGGCACCTGGGACATGGCGATGTTCCATCCCGAACGATTTGCCGCCATTGCGCCGGTTTCGCACTATACGGTGCAGCCGCCAGAGAGGTTTCGGAATCTTGCCGGGCTTCCGATCTGGGTGATTTATGGAGACCAGGACAAAATGGTGTCACTCCAGCCGCTCCAGAAGATCGTGGACACGATCCGCGGATTGGGCATCCCGGTGCGGTTTTCGATCCTGCCGGGCGTCACGCATGACACCTTTCGTGA
>CAJBSZ010000042.1 GCA_903958395.1 uncultured bacterium
CCTGCGCCGTGGAGTTTCATTTTGAGGCGGTTGACCATCTCGCGGCCGTGATCCGGGCGGCTGGCGCACAACCGGTGCTCATGATGCCATGGATTGAAACGAGCACGATCCAGGGGTATGCCAGTTCCAATGCACTGGTCCGCGAGTACGCCTGGCGGGTCGGAGACGGCGCTGGGGTTATGGTGGCACCCGCTGGATGGGCGTGGAACAATCTGGCGACCGGAGACAAGGGAACCATTCCCGCCTCGCCTAATGGCGGCGTGGGGATCAACACCAATGGCAGTTATTCAGCCGCTTGTTCGCTGTATACCTGCATGACGGGTAGCAACGCCGCCAACCTGGTGTATTCACCGCTCGGGCTCGATCCGGCGACCCGCGATGTGATCGCTCAGAACGCCTATGATGTTGCCATCGCGGAGGCGAGCGCCACGCATTATTCCGGTCCCTTTCAAAGCAGGGCAATCCGGATGTGGGAGGATCCGGGGGCCACCATCCGATACGCATTTAATGGCACCAGTACGGAGGGGAGTATTGCCAATCAATTGGACACCATTATCGCGGATGACGGACGCCAGGGGGTCCGCCAGTCCTCCTTGACGACCAACACCGGTGTCTATTTCGGGAGGGCAGGCTATATCGGGATGGGGGACACCAATGAACCCCCCGTGACCATGGTGGCTCCTTTTGACCGACAGGATGATGCTGTTGGAAACGGAATTGCCGGCGCCCGCTATATTGAGGATCAAAGCTATACCATCTGGGGGCAGGCATCCTATTACGGCAGCACGATGATCCCGTACCACCTGTTATGGGTCAAACTGATGTATGACCTGCGGGTTCCAGGCCCGAATTTCAGTATCCATGCGTGGGACTGGCAATTCTACGCCACGGCCTCAGCCCTGTACACGTTGCGGACGGGCGGGAGCAACGGGGTGTTTCGCAACAACTCGCCGAGTGTGTCTTGGAACTCGGCCTTAGAGGATAAGCGGTATTGCTGGCAAACCGGGTCCATGGCCTGGCAGACGATGTGGCGGATGACCACCTTGCAACAGGCGCCGCTGCTGGCCATGCGTCCGTACGGGCTGGATCGGGTGATCGATGCCGAATATCCTGCCTCGCGGTCGGCTGCGATGACTTCGGATGTCAATGCTTCGAACACCTTCTGCCTTGCGGGGATTACGAACGGTATGTCCGCAGTCTATCCCGTGGATTATGGCAGCAACGGGCCGCTGGTGCTGGGGTGTTTTGCCTTTGCCGCCGGGACCAATGCCGGGCAAATCGAGGTGCGGGATGGCGATACCAATGGCGCGTTGCTGTCCACGTGCAACCTTGCGGCCACGGGAAGTCGCACCAATTGGCGGGAGCGGGGTTGCCTGATCACCAATTTCAACGGGACGGGGGCACGGAACCTGGCCTTCCTGTTCAAGGGCAGCGGTCAGTTGCCTGATCTGGACTACTTTCGTCTTTCGACCCTGGCACAAACGAACGAAGCGTGTTGGGGGTCGGTCACTGGTGGCGCCTTCACCCAGGCGACGAATTGGTTGTCGACGGTTCCGGATGGGCAGGGGACGGTGGCCCGGTTCAGCTTCGATCTGCCCGCCGGTGCGTACAGCAATCTGGTGGTGACGGTGGATGGGGCGCATACGTTGGGTGAATTGGAGTTGGGTCATGGTCTCTGGGGCGGGACCGGCACGGTGACGTTATTGCCGGGAACGGGGGGCATACTCACTTTTGATGTCGCGTCGAGCAATGCCGTGATCCAGAAGTTAAGTGGAGGCAAGGACCGGATTGCCGTTCCCGTTCAGCTGAATGATACCCTCAAGATCCTGAATACATCGGCCGGGGAGCTGGAGATGGCTGGCCCGATCACGGGCGGGAAGGATGTCTACTGGAGCAACAAGATTGCCTTTACTGGTACAGGGCTGGCAATGGGTGGGCTGATTTCCGAATATGGATCGTCCTATGCCGCCTCTTACAATGCCACCTGGTCAGCCGATGGGCTCGTCAGCAACTTTTATCTGCGAGGTGGGAATACGTTCACGATCACGGGCGGTAGCGTGACCAATATCGGGTATACGGAAATTGCAAACGAGCCCGTCTATATGGCTGGAAACCTTTTGTCGGTGTTCACACTTTCGGCGGGGCTTTTCTGCCATGCGAGTACCAATATGTTCCGGATCGGCAAGTTTGGCAGCGCGAACATTATCCTCAATGGCGGTGTCTTCGAGACGGCGGTTCCCTTTACCAAAATGCAGGGAAGCGTGGGGATCGGGCTGAATGGCGGACTGATCCGCTATATCGGGCAGACGGATGCGGTCAACCTGCTTGGGACGGGCGTCGTGGTCAATGTCGGGGCGGGGGGTGCCAGGTTTGATATTCCCGATGCCGGGCGTACGGTGACCGTTGGCGTCTCCCTGTCGACGACCAACGCGACGAATGGTGGATTTACCAAGCTGGGGGCTGGAGTTTTCATCCTGGCGGCGGACAATGGCTGGAAAGGCATGACCGATGTCCAAGCGGGAACTCTCAGGATGGCCTCTGCCGCCGCGATTCCTTCGAACACGAGTCTCCAGGTGGTGACCGGCGCCACGCTTGATCTGGGGGGCTATCCGCTGACGGTGTCGGAATTCTCCGGTGGGGGGCTGGTTACCAATGGGGTGCTCACGGTGACGGGGGTGGCGGCCATCCCGGAGGGCCTGACTATGCCGGGTGCCCTTACTTTGGCGGGTAGCACGTTGCAGCTCAGTGCCACAGGGGGTGGCCCGGTATTGACGATCGGAGGGGCATTGTCGCTGGGGGGTGCGCTCCAGGTCGGTTTGTCAGGTTTGGCGTTGACGGGCACGAGTGTCGTTTTGATCCGCGCTGGGTCCATTTCGGGGACTTTTGCAACGGTTGCGCTGCCGAAGGAGTGGGAGTTGCGGTACACCGCGACGGAGGTGCTGGCGGTGATGGCCGAAGGTTGTTTTCCGGCGGTCGAAAGTACCAACAGCGTTCCTTACCGCGAATCGTTCGAGAGCTACAGGACGAATACGATCCTCGTGGGGCGGCGTGGCTGGTATGCGGCGGCCGAGGACGCGATGGCCATTTCCACGGCGCCTGCCCTGATCGTTCCCGAGAATGCCTATGGCTGGCATTTTCCGATCGCGACGAACCACGATTGGGTGGCGACGTTTGGGCTGTTGACGGTGACCAACCGGATCAGTGGACCGGTTGGGACGAATACGTGGGTGGACCTGATGGCAAGGTTCCCGTCGGCGCCCGCGTCCGATCCGTTGCCGTCAACGGGCTCTCAATGTGGATTCATTCTTTCAGCTTCTGGGCACATCCGTGCCTGTCATTACGCGCTGTCGGGCGGGACCAATCAATGGAGCGATTATGGGCATGCGCCGCTGGCGACGGGCGAGTGGGCGCGGCTGACGGTGCAGTTGGATCATCATGGATTGCATTCGGCCTGTCCGGGGCGCGGCTGGTTCCAGAGTTACCTGAACGGGAAGGTGTTAACGAATAGCATAGCACTGACCTCGCCGGATGATTCGGGTGCTCCGGGCGGGAGTTGGCTGCCGGTGGCGATGTCCAACGCGGCGAGCTTGTCCCTGCTGACTCTTGAAGGGGGCGGTGCCGTGGATGATCTTGTGGTGGACACGGCCATCCCGAGGGGATTCGCCTGGACGGTGAGGGCGCTGGCGGGGCCGCACGGGTGGGTGAGCCCGGCGGGCGACATCCTGGTCTGGAACGGCTCCAATGTGACGGTGGGCATCCAGCCCGATCCCTATTATGGCGTCGCGTCGGTCCTGGTGGACGGGCTGGCGCAGGGCATCGTCACGCAATACGTCTTTGTGGCGGTCACCAATGACCGGCTTCTGGAGGCTAGTTTCGGCGCGCTCCTGGCGACGAACGGTGCCCCGCAGTGGTGGCTGGCCGGGTACGGGCATAGCAACGCCTTCGACGCGGCGGCCCTGGCGGATGACGATCTGGATGGCATGACCAACTGGCAGGAATACGTGGCCGGGACCGATCCGACGAATGCCGGCTCGGTGCTTGTGGTGAGCAATGTCTCGTCGCTGGCCCAGGGCCGGGTGGTGTTGCAATGGCCCAGTGTGGCGGATCGGGTTTATGATGTGGAGCGAGCGACCAACCTGACCAGCGGATTCTCCGCCCTGGCGACCAATCTGGCGGCCCGGACGCCTATGAATAGCTATACCGATGTGGTCGATCAAGCCTCCGCCCTGTTCTACCGGATCCGTGTCGGGCGGTGAATCTTCTCTTGAATTTGGATACACAAGGGATTGTAGGTGGTTGAGCCTAGAAAGAGCTGTTGAGCTGGGAGAATAGACACTTGAACGCACCCTTAACCGCACCCTTATCCTGAAACGGGAAAAGAATTTTGAACAGAAGGCCACAAAGATCACAAAGGCCACATGCGGCGAGTACGCCGCCTGTGGCGGGTTTAGGCAAGAAAATCCACATCGGCAAGGTTAGCCCCTCGCAAAACCATTCGCGAAACCCATATCCCTTCGTGGTCTTCGTGAGCTTCTGTTCAAACTCTTCATCTTGGTTCCGGCTGTGTCGGGTTGGCGAAAACTCATATGTTTGGTGCTTGTGAACGCACGGTTCGGCCGTTGCGCCAGATGGCTTCGACCATGGTGGCGACGGGGTAACGTGCCGGGCCGTGTTCGCCTGCGTGGATCAGGCTGATCAGGCTATCCACCGTCGTGGCGCCAATCTCGGCATGGTTATGGTCCATGCCCGCCCAGCCTTTCATAGTCCGGTTGATATCCACGTGGATGAGGCCGGTATCTTGGGGGACACGCTTACCAAGGTTGGCGAGCCAAAGTTTGATTTCCTCCTCATGGATCAGGATGACGTCGGGTCGTGTCCGGCGATACCACTCGGCGAAAACCTCTTCGGCATTGATGGCGGGAAGGGTGAGGAACAGTTCGATGGCGTTCTGGCGGATACGGTCGGGATAAAATGTGGCCAGGCCGGCGAGGTAGCCGCCCAGCAACTCGCCGTTGGACAGCGCATGCGTTCGTTCTGAGAGCACTAGGCCGCACCGGGCATACCCGCGTTCATGGGCCTGCTGCACAGAGGTCCAGGTGAGCAAGAAGTTGTCGGTTCCGCAGTAGTGGAAAATAGGCCGGTTCTCCGAGATGCAGTCAAAGACACAGGGGTATTCCCGGATGAGCGCGCTGACGGCGGGAGGGAGACGGCCGTCCTCCTGCTCGCTATTGTTAAAGATCAGTCCGCGAATGCTCCGGGCGCGCAGGACGGCGCGGAGTTTGTCGGGTGGCACTTCGGGATTATAAAGCCAGAAGGCGTCGAGCCCGTAGCCGAGCGCCAAAGCCCGTTCCCGGGCGCCTTGATAGAGGAGGATGGATGGCCTATGCGACTCGAGGTCATTCCGGTTCTCCTTGCCATGAATAAAAGCCAGCGTGGCCTTGTGGCCTGCTGTACGGCTGCCCCGTAGCGTGGCCATCAGGTGGCTCACTGTTGGGTTTCTGCGATAGCCCATTTTTCTGGCGGCCTCCTGGATCCTTTTCCGCGTCGATGCCGGGAGGTGGGGATCGTTGTTCAGGGCCATCGCCACGGTGGATTTTGACACGCCAAGTTCCCGGGCGAGGTCGCGAATGGTCGGAGGATGCTGGACAGTTGCTGAAGTCATGAATCATTCCTATCCAATTTCCGGTGGACTGTCCAATGGAAAAGGCGACAGGGTTGCTGTTCTTTGCGTGGGAGGTTTGGTATAGTGGTTGCAGAATATAGGGGGACACTGATCATGAACAACGGACAAGCGAGGCTAATCATGAACCGTTCAATGTTTGGTTTTGTCGGGGCGCTGGTGGTGATGTTGGGCG
>CAJBSZ010000043.1 GCA_903958395.1 uncultured bacterium
CCGGTTCAACAACCTCAGTGTGACAGGAAGCTACACGGCATCCGGCGATGTCTCGGTTGACGGGGTGATGACCGTCTCCGGCACCTTCAATGCCGGGAGCACGGCCACCGCTTTGGCAGGCAATCTATTGAATTCGGGCGTGTTCCAGAGCGGCGGAACAGTCACGTTTGCAGGGTCAGGCGTCCAATCCATAGCCCTGAATTCCGGGTTTACGAGTACGGGAACGGTTGACTTCAACGGATCCGTCTCACCGAGTTTTTCGGGTTCGACAAGTCCCACGTTCTACAACGTTAATATCAATAATACGGCGGCAATTTCGCCTGGTGTCGGGTGGACGGTCGGCGGGACGTTCCTTGTGGGCACCGGCTCGACTTTCAATGGTGGGGCCGCGACTCATCTGTTTGGCGGCGGCTTCACCAACAATGGCGCCGTGACCAGTGGCGGCACCCTTAGCTTCAACCCCGCCAGCGCTGTTACGCTGAAACTCCGCGGCACTTCATTTGCCAGTTCGGGGGACGTTGTCTTAGGTGGCTCGGCGCCCGTCGTTGTCACGGGAGGCGCGCTTTCATTCACCACGCTGCATATTGCCAACACTCATCCTTCCGGGGTTACGCCAGCGACGAACTGGACGGTAAACGGCGACCTGGTCATCGCTACCGGTGCAACTTTGAATGGGGGTGTTGGGCTGAGTCATACAGTGACTGGAAATTGGAGCGATAACGGAACCTTTAACGGGCAATCGTCGACAGTCACTCTCAACGGCACAGCCGAAATCTCCGGGATCGGTTCGACAGTTTTCAATCATGTCACTTTTTCTGGAACGAACACCGCGACGGCGGATTTTGGTGTAACGGGAAATTTTGCCAATAACGGAACCTTTGATGCAACGGGTGTCACGGTTACATTTTCGGGCTCAGGGTCGTCGAGTCTGGGAGGGAGCACCACTCCAACACCGTTCGACACGCTCGTCATAGGCAAGGACGGAGCGGCGGTGACGTTGGCCCTTAACCTGACAAATCTAACCTCGATGACGGTGAGTGGCGGCACACTCGACACCTCCACGTTCGCGATTGATGAGGATGTGGGGGGGGGGCTGACGATTGGGGCGGGTGCGGCGATGAGGATCGGTGGCTCCAGAACACTGCCAGTGTTTGACCTTTACAGTTTTGATCCCTCGAGCACGGTCGAGTACTACGGCACGGGTTCGCAGACGATCGCCGCGCAGAACTATGGCAACCTGGTCAGTTCATTGTCCGGGGCCAGGACTCTTGCCATCACGGCACCCATTGGGATCGCCGGGACATTTACGCCTGGCGCCAATGCGTACACGATTACAGGGAGCACCATCAGCTACAACGGCGCCGGAACCCAGACGATTGCGGCTTTCAATTATAACAATTTGTCCAATGAATTGACCGGGGCACGGATTCTTGCCCCCTCGGGAACGATCGGGATTGCGGGGGTATTTACGCCCGGGGCGAATTCCTATACAAATACCGGCAGCTCCATCAATTTCAATGGCGGCAGTCAAATCATTCCCGCGTTCACCTACTTTAACCTGCTCACCAGCGGCACCGGGGTGAAGACGATCGGTGGCACTGTCACCGCGAATGGCTCGCTGACTTTGGGAGGCGGGTCTTTGACCAATGCGGGGTTCACGGTGACGGTCAACGGAGACGTCACCAATAGTGTCACGAACTTCGGCACGGGGAATATCACGCTGGCGTCCGGCGCCTCGACGCATTCACTGTCGGGCACCGGCATCTACTACAACGTGGAGGTGAACGATGCGGCTGGCGCAGCGTTGCTGACTAATATGACCGTCAACGGGACACTCACCCTGACGGCTGGCAAGGTCGCCACCGGGGCGAACCGGGTTATTATGGGTGTGGGTGGGAATGTTGTGCGTGTCGCCGGGTATGTGGATGGCAATCTGCAGAAGAACGTGGCGACCGGTAATGCCTTGCGGACATTTGAAATAGGGGATACCAGTGGCTACACGCCGGTCGTTATGCAATTTACCAATGTGACGACTGCCGGGAATGTGACGGTTCGAACGACGGGGGGCGAGCATTCCGACATTGGTAATTCGGGTGTGTTTTCCTTGCGGGATGTGAACCGCTACTGGAGCGCAACCAATAGCGGCACGGTGTTTGCCAATCTGGGCGCCACCTTTACATTCCTTTCCTCAGATGTGGATGCCGGGGCGGTTCCGACCAATTTCATCGCGGCCTTGAAGGCGGGTGGCGCGTGGACATTACCCGCCGTTGTGTCCAGGACAACGACTAACATTCAGGTAGCCGGAATGACGGCGCTTGGCGATTCTGTGGTTGGCGAGTCAGTTCCCACCCTGTATGTTTCCTGTCCAATCTACGGCTTGGCTCTGCCGTTCCGCTCCGTTAAGGTCACGGCTACGGGAAGCGGTGTGGGCGTGGTGGGGACCATGTGGTTCACCAACCAATGGGCAAGGGGAACGGTTACAGGTTCATTTCCCGCGACCAACAGTTGGAGTACGCTGCTTTCCCTGCCGGATAACGGGCAATACACTTTTACGATATGCGGAAGCAACGCGGTAGGTGCCGTTCTGCAGGATACGGTGCGCTTTCGCCGGCAACCCAGTCGGGTGTATTGGCTGACCAGCCCTTAATGATATACATCTTGATTGTCCTAAGGGCGTGGACTATGCATGCCTTGAAGTGCGGGACAACTTGCCGGGTCACGGTGCCGGTTTTTTCAGGGACTACCGGTATGACAGGAGTCACAACGGGCGGTTTTCCAGTCATCCCCGATATCCTCAGGATGCTTGAACTCCAATCCGGATGAAGTAAAAGCGGGCAAATCCGTGCCCGGACCCTGGGCGAGGATCGTGTGACAGGTGTTACAATCCTTGGAAATGCGTTTACCGGACTCACTCACATGCTCCCCGTCATGACATCGGAAACACCCGGGCGTGATCTTGTGCCCGATGTGGTTCGGATACTCATCCCAACGCACTTTCATCTCAGGGAAAAAGTTTCCGCTGTAAAGGGATTGCACCCCGCGAACCGTTGCATCCAGCCGGGCATTCCCGGCGTATTTCGCGCGGAGTTCATGGTCGATGGCCGCCAAGGCCTCCGACGAAGTTTTGTAGGAGGCAGAAAGCAATTTGGCGTCACCCGCCTTAAGCGAGGGAAGGCTGCTATCCAGAAGCCCGGAAGTCATCGCCGTATCCAGCAGCTCATTGGGCGACCGGTAGGTATGGGCGGGCTGATTATGACAATCAATACAATCCATACTGCGCCGGGCCAGCGAGGCGGTCTGGGAATCCGTAAGCCGCAGCTTCTTGTCTTCCGTCTGATACACGGTCACCTTACCCGCCTGATCGGTCGCCTGAACCCACGGAATCACCATGCGCTTGCGATCTGTGGCAATGTACTCGACCGTGTTAACCCCCTCCATGTGCCAGTGAATCCCCCGGATCTGGCCCTGGGCAGGATTTCCTCCGCCAATTTTGAGGAGCATCTTGATGGTCCAGGGTGAGTTTTTCTCATCGGATCCGAAATGCGTCCAGGTTCGCAGAACGGCGCCGAAAAACTTCGTCGGCCAATGGCAGGTCAGACAGGTATCCTTTGCCGGGCGGAGGCTCTGCACGGGGGTCTCGATGGGACGGTGATACTTGTTCATAAGAACTGAATAAACCTGATAGAGCCCGGAGATCTTGGCTTTGACAAACCATTGCGCGCCCGACCCGATATGACATTCGGCGCAGGAGGTATTGGCATGCGGGGACTGCCTGAAAGACGTATACTCCGGCGTCATTACCTGATGGCAGATCAGGCCGCAGAACTCGACGGACTCGGTAAAATGATACGCACGATAAGCGACCACAACCCCACCCACAATAAACACAGACGCTAAGACGCTGAAAACAGCCAGACGAATGAGCGTGCCGCGATCATTAAAATTGACGATCATCAGGGGAATGCCCCCTTGCCGCTTCAGGCGCAAATGAGTGAGGATCATTCCCAGGATCACTAACCCCAAACATCCGAATATGGCCATCGGAATGAGCATGTAGCAAACGACCCCGAAATACGCGGAGAGGTTTCCCAGGGAGAGATCGACAAGGATCATCATTATGCCGCCCATCAAGGCACAGGCTCCCATCAATATCCCGAACAAACTGATCCAGTTCCGTATTAACACTGAAAACTTCGTCCTGACGCTCATGATCCCCGCTCCCCGGAATATATAATTTAAACACTACGCCTTTTTAAAACAGGTAGGGGAGGATAGAGGAGCCCGCCCGTTAATGCAAAATGAAAAACCACAAAAAAGCTAAAACACGATACTCCATTCCGCGGGATTATCCGGCTTGCGCCGTGGACTCACACCCTCATAATTTGGTGCTTTAAAGAATACCACAGTGTGGTACGTTCACTGGCAGCTCTTGAAAATCGGTCTTAAATTCCGATGACAAATAGAACTGATAAAGATGAGATGAATATCCGGCCGGATTACCGGCACGCCTATCCCGTTCTGGCGATGCTTATTGCACTGGTTACGGTGGGGCTGACGGTCAGGTATCTCCTGGTGCCCGAAACTTTTGGCGAGTACGGCTACTATCGTGCGGCTGCTATGGACGACGAAAAAGCCATCCAGCCCCGCCATGTCGGACGGGCGGCCTGTCTGGAGTGCCATGATGACATTGCTGCCATCCATGCGAAAGACGTCCATTCCTCAGTCGAGTGCGAAACGTGCCATGGCATCGGCGACAAACACGTAAAGGACAGCAGTTCACCTATGTCGCCCGCTGATACCCGGGAGGACTGCCTGGTCTGCCATCGCCAGATGGATTCGAGACCCGGCTCATTCCCCCAGGTTGATCTGGAAAAACATTATAAATTCGTCGGGGTGAAAGACCCCTCGATTGCCTGTGTCAAATGTCATTCCGGTCATGAACCCCTCTATCTGAGTAAAGATCTGCATTCAGCCCGGCTTCATCCGCTCATCCAGCAGTGTAACAGCTGTCATATCGGTCGCACCGACGAAACGCTGAAAAAGCCCGACATGCATCCGAAAATTTTCCAGTGTGATTACTGTCATGCCGATCTGGCCAAATCTTTCGCCAAAGGCTCGCACGCGAAGGTGAGTTGCACGGCCTGTCACCTTTTCATCAAGGACAACGCTTTCTCCGGCCGCATTGTCCGGAATACAAACCCCAAGTTCTGCCTTCTGTGCCACCAAAAGTCGGCATTCAAGGAGACTGCCGGAAAGGATAATGCCGCTCCCCCGGTGATTGATTGGCCCGCGCATATCACGGATGTTTCCGCCGATACTCCGGACCCGAAGCGACCCTGCGTGGAGTGTCATCAGGACCAGATTCACGCCCTCTACACAAAGGAGGCACATCATGCCATGTAACGACATCAGCAGGCGTACCGTGATCAAGCAGATAGCCGTCGGGGCCACAGGCACCCTGTTGCTTTCACTATTCCCCAGGCTTTCATTCGGCAACGGGGAGTCCTCCGGAAAGACTAAAAACGCCGCGGGGAAACGCCCGCTCTATGCGTATGCCGTGGACACATCGCGCTGTATCGGGTGTTGCGCCTGCATGCGGGGCTGCCGTGCGGAAAATGATGTTCCCAAAGACCGCTATCGAACCTGGGTGGAACGTTACCGCGTGCTATCCAACGGCGAAGTGCAGGTTGATGTGGCCGCCAATGATCAATTTGTATTTCAGGATCCGCCTCCCGCAGACATCACAAAGGCATTTTTCGTCCCGAAACTGTGCAATCACTGTGAAAAATCCGTATGCAGCCAGGTTTGCCCGATCGGGGCCTCCTACGAAACCCCCGAAGGCGTGGTGTTGGTTGACACGAAGCGCTGCGTTGGTTGCGGCTACTGCGTTCAGGCATGTCCGTACGGATGCAGGTTCATCCATCCCGAAACACATATGGCCTCGAAGTGCACCCTTTGTTACCACCGGATCACCAGGGGCCTTTTGCCGGCCTGTGTGCAGTCCTGCCCGAAAGGCGCACGCATGTTCGGCGACCTTCATGACCCGCTCAGCCACCTGTCGATATTCATGAAACAGCGCCGGTACCGTGTGCTCAAGCCTGAAATGGGTACTAAGCCAAAATGCTATTATGTCGATCTCGACATTGAGGTGATCTAGTGAACTTTGTTTTCCCCAACGAACTTCATGTGACCTGGACGGTAATGATCGTGCTTTATCCGTACATTACAGGTCTTGTTGCCGGTGCCTTTATTGTCTCTTCGCTCTATCATGTCTTCGGGTGCGAGGAACTCAAACCGATTTCACGGTTCTCTCTCGCTTCAGCATTCGTGTTCCTGCTGTTTGCCACCATGCCGCTCCTGATGCATCTGGGCCATGCTGAACGGGCGTTTAACATCATGTTGACCCCTCACTTTACTTCAGCGATGGCGGGCTTCGGTTACATCTATTCGACTTACACGATCCTGGTGGCTTTGGAGATCTGGTTCGTGATGAGGAGCGACCTTATCCGGCGAACCCGGGATTCCGGCTTTCTGCCATGGATCTGCAAAGTCATTGTGCTGTTCAATTACAGGGATACCCCGGAGACCCGCAATGCCGATCACCGCATTGCGAAGGTTCTTGCCGGTGTTGGCATTCCTCTTGCCTGCCTGCTCCATGGTTATGTGGGCTTCCTGTTCGGGTCAATCAAGGCGAACCCATGGTGGGCGACCCCCCTGATGTTCGTCATTTTCATCTTCTCGGCCATTGTTTCAGGCATCTCCGTGCTGATTTTTCACTATTTTATCGTCTCAAAGATCAATCGCTGGAAAGTCGACGGCCCCTGCGTGCGCTCTCTTGCCCAGTACCTGTGGGCTTTCATGATAGTCGCCGTTGCGCTGGAAGGCATGGAATTGTTGTCCATTATCTATGAACAGACGGAGGCCACCGATGTCCTGAGCCTGCTCATCCGAACAAAACTGTTCTGGTCCTACGTCGTCCTGCAGTTTTTTATATGCTCCCTGGTGCCGTTCTTCATGCTGGGCATCACGTCACTCTTCAAGTTAAGTGACCGGATTGCCTTTAAGATGATCTGGGTGTCGTCCTGCCTCCTTCTCGCTCAAGTTCTCCTCATGCGTTGGAACGTGGTCATCGGGGGGCAATTACTCTCCAAATCCTTGCGCGGCTTCACCAGCTACATGCCGGGGATCTGGGAAAAAGAAGGCCTGATCACGGCCGGAGTCATCCTGACGCTGCCATTTGTCATCCTCTATGTTTTTCATTGTATTGTATCCCTGTTCCCTGATGCCGAGAAGGAAAGCCTCCCAACTCACGGAGTCTAAATGACCTCATCGGACGAAGCCCGCCGTGGAGACATCAAGGAGCTGCGTGAACGCATTCGTCTGCTTGAAGCACGGATGGCCCAACTCGAGAGCGGATCAGGCCTGGTTCCGCCGGTGACCCCGGCCGGCCTTTGTCTTGTGGATTTACAGCCTTATTTTCCCAGGTAGCAGGCCACCTTCTGCTTGACGGTGTCGGCATGCAAATTCAGATGGAGGCCGTCAGGAATGTCCATGCTGTCCACGACCCGCAGGACTTGCTCCAGCGCGGCGGCCTCCGGCAGGAGGGTGGTCAGCCGGTTCGGGAGACTTAATAGGAGTGGCGTGTTGAGGCAGTGGCCCTTCTTGTCGGGCGAAATGGCGAAGTAGAGCATGTTGAGTTCTACCAGATCGTTGAAGAAATGGGTGCCGAGGGAAACATCAGGAACCAGGCCCTCATGCATGGCGGCGATTTCGCAGACGACGGAGGCGGAGTTGATTTCGGCAAAGGAGACCGGAATGCCCAGGGAGGGCGTTGAGGTGGCCCAGCGCCCCGGTCCGGCCAGCATCACCACCGGCGCGGAACCCGGGGCTTTCAGGCGGTTCAGTTTTCCGATGGTGCGCGCCACGGAATACCGGGCGCTTTCGCTCATTTTTCCATAAACGGAGGGCACCACATAAATCAGCCGGTCTACCAGGATGGCGGCGCTGTGCCCGATGACGGGCCCGGTGCTTTCCATGAGCAGATCCTCTTTTCGGATGGCGGAGGGAGCCCGCATCCGCGCGGAGTCGCCCGTCATACGAACCTGGAACGGGCGGCACTGAACCAGGTTGATCCGGTAGTCCCCGTTGGGCAGGAAGTTCGTGGTGAATTCGATGTCGACGGGATACGCATAGGCTTCCTGGATCGTGCTGAGGATTTCCCGCATGACGCTCACAAAGGGGGTGTCCTCAACCAGTTTTCGGAAAGACAGATGACGGAACTCGGAGGAGGTGGCCTGGACTTTTTCAGAATACAGTTCCAGCGAAAGGGATTCCGGCGGGATTCCCGCGATGACCGAATTGAATTCCTTGGCCGTCAGCTTGTTCTGGGGCAGATCCAGGATATCCACTTCACGCTGGCTGAACCGGATACCGTCGGCGCCGCTCCCTTCCGGCTGCCGGGTTGGGGCGTTGAGGGCGATCAGGCGTGTGTAGTCGCTGCTGATGCGGTCGACGGCGCGGGTGCCGAGCCCGAAGACAAGCCTCAGCATGCCCGCCTTGGGATCAATGTCCTCATTCCAGACATAAGGATTGAAGGAGAACCCGACCCCGGCAATCTGGGGGAAATAATTGTCGCCATATAAAGCGCCGGACACCCGCTGGATCAGGAGCGACATCTGCTCGTCCTGCTCGAGGAGTCCACGATGGGCGCGGTAGGCGAGGGCTTCCTGGCTGAGCGTGCTGGCGTAGACATGCCGGACCGCTTCCATGAAGGCCTCCAGCCGCTGTTCGGGAGTGCCCTGGTTGGCGCAGAAGACGGTTTCGTATTTTCCCGAAAAGGCGTTTCCGTAACTGTCCTCCAGCAAGGAACTGGACCGGACGATGATGGGGGACTGTCCAAAGTAATCCAGCATCTCCACGAACTGGCGCCGGATATGCTCCGGAAAGGTTCCTGAAAGCACAAGGCGTTGCCGCTCCACGTGACGCTCGTTGGAATCAACCACATCCCCGACTTTCCGCTTCAGTTCCCAGCAGCCGTTTTGGACGAGATAGGTGTAGTAGACATCCGCCCCGATAAAAAAAGAGTCATGGGGCTCAAGCTTCTCGTAAATCAGAGGCGCTTTTTTGCGAAGAATGGCGCGGGCGAGCAGCATTCCCAGCGACTTACCGCCGATCAAGCCGGTTCCGATCATTCTCTGGATGATGGCAATCAGATCCGGCAGGGCGAAATACCGGCGGATGAGGGGCATGAACTTGTCGTCCCGCGTGATGGCGCTTCGCAGGAGCCTGTCAAAAGATTCCTCGATGTCATGCGCCGGGGCGACTCCGAGCCTCATGGCTTCGATGGTCTTCTGTGCCCGGGCCAGGTTTCTCGTCCAGATGCCCGGCCGCGTGGCCGAGAAATCCAGCCACGGCTGCGAGATTCCCGCCAGGATTTCAGAAATGGTGGTGCTGGAGGTGACCGGAATGCAGTCATCCGCCTCCGTCCACTCGTGCAGCATATACAGGGTGGGGGAGTAACGCCGATCCACCTTGAGCGGCTGGACGAAAAATCGATCCCGGTTCCGGTAGACATCCAGAACGAGTTGCGCGGTCTGGTGAATGCTTTCGGAAGCGTGGAAGGAATGGTGATAGCGGAAGAGCGCGAAGTAGGCAATGGTGTCGAGTTTAAAGAGGAAGGGACAGGTGATCATGAAGAAATTGCCCAGCATCCTGTCGCTATACCAGTCGGCCGCCAACTCGGAAAGCCCGTCAAAGACATATAACGCGCCGCGTCCTTTGCGTTCGATCACGTTGAGAATGGTGCCGACAAAATTCTCGAAGCCCGCTTCCGGCTCAACATTATGGATCTCCATACCGGGTGTTTCCGGAATGAGCTGACGATGACTCGCAAACCGGAAATAGACGAGCGGCATCCCGGTGGTCAGGCCGTATTGAACGAACCGCTCGACCAGGGGCCGGTAATCCTCAATGTCATCCACCTGCCACACGACATTGTCGCCCGCGGCCAGGTTTTTCAGGGTGGCATCAAGCGAGGAAATCCCCGTGCTGAAGAAGGGGAGTCCGGACGAATCTGTTTTTTCTTCTGGATTAGCCATGGATTAGGTGAAAGAGTACACAGGTTCCGGATTGAATTTCACGCAAAAAAATCCGCTGGGAACAAGGACGGTGCGCGTGACGCGTTATATGTTTCAAAACTGAAGCTATTGGGTCTTTGAAGAGACAAATATGTCGTTTTTGGGCGGTTTCGCCGGGACGCTTGTGATGCTCATTTTTTTGTTAGTCATTGATAGGTAGGCAATTGCAGAGTAATTTGTAGTGCTGGCATGATTTTTGCTAAATAAAATAATGATTTTTGAGTCGTTAAACATCAAGGAGACAGAAATACATGAACTGCTGTTGTGAAACGGAATCGGAAAAGAAATCGTTGCCTGAATTGTTCGGATCCAATGTGTTCAATGACGGAGTGATGCGGGCCCGTTTGCCGAAAAACATTTACAAGAAGCTTCGTGAGACCATTGACGGGGGCAAGGAGTTGGATCCTTCCCTGGCCGATGTCGTCGCGAATGCCATGAAGGACTGGGCGATCGAAAAGGGTGCCACGCACTACTGTCACTGGTTCCAACCGATGACCGGGATCACGGCGGAGAAGCATGATTCCTTTATATCGCCGACAACGGACGGGCGGATCATGATGGAGTTCAGCGGCAAGGAATTAACCCAGGGCGAGCCGGATGCCTCGTCATTCCCCTCGGGAGGCATTCGCGCCACCTTTGAAGCCCGTGGCTATACCGTATGGGATTGCACCTCCCCGGTCTTCATCAAAACCGATGGCTCCAACACCGCGCTGTTCATTCCCACCTCGTTCGCCTCTTATACCGGCGAAGCGTTGGACAAGAAAACGCCGCTGTTGCGCTCCATGCAGGCGTTGAACAAGCAGTCGGTCCGAGTGCTGCGCGCCCTTGGAAATTACACCAGCAAGCGGGTCACTGCGACGCTGGGGGGCGAACAGGAATATTTCCTGATTGACCGGAAATTTGTCGAGAAGCGCATCGATCTCCGCCTGGCCGGGCGCACCCTGTTTGGGGCGCCTCCGTCGAAAGGACAGGAGCTGGAGGACCAGTATTTCGGCTCCATCCACGAGCGCGTGGCGTCCTTTATGGCCGACCTGAACGAGGATCTCTGGAAGCTTGGCGTTTCCGCCAAGACGCAACACAATGAAGTGGCGCCGGCCCAGCATGAGATTGCCCCGGTGTATGCGACGGTCAACATTGGCGTCGACCACAACCAGCTGACCATGGATCTGATGCAGCGTATTGCCCGCAAGCACGATTTCGTCTGCGTGCTGCACGAGAAGCCCTTCGCCGGTGTCAATGGCTCGGGCAAGCACAACAACTGGGCGCTGAGCACGGATGACGGGATTAACCTGTTGAACCCCGGCAATACCCCGCACGACAATATGCAGTTCCTGGTGTTCCTCTTCGCGGTGATCCGCGCGGTACACAAGTACTCCAGCCTGCTGCGCGCCACGGTGGCTACGCCCGGGAACGATCACCGGCTGGGTGCCAATGAGGCGCCACCCGCGATTGTCTCGATTTTCCTGGGTGAGCAGCTCACGGATATCTACCAGCAGATCAAAAAGAACGGGGCCAACCGCTCTACACAGGGCGGCCACCTGATGCTGGGGGTCACCACGCTGCCGAACATTCCGAAGGACACCACCGACCGCAACCGGACCTCGCCGTTTGCCTTTACCGGAAACAAGTTCGAGTTCCGTATGCCCGGTTCGTCGCAGTCTCTTAGCGGCCCGAACTTCGTCCTGAACACGATTGTGGCCGATGCCCTGTCGGAGATCGCCGACGAACTCGAAGGCGCCAGGAACCTCAATGCCAAGGTGCAGTCGCTGCTGAAGAAGTATGCGGTGGAGCATGAAGCGGTGATCTTCAATGGCGACAACTATTCACAGGCCTGGGTGGATGAAGCGGCCCGGCGCGGTCTGCCGAACATCCGGAACTGCGTGGACGGAATCAACGCCATGACGGACAAGGAGAATGCCAAGGTGCTGATCAAGCATGGCACGCTTCCCAAGGGTGAGATCCATGCGCGCCACGAAATCCTCCTGGAGAACTACATCAAGACCATCAACATCGAGGCTAAAACGATGTTGTCCATGGCCCGGCGTGAGATTCTTCCGGCGGTGATCAACTTCACCACCACCCTGGCGAACAGCGTCAACGCGGTCGAAGCGGCCGGTGTGGATGCCACGGCTCAGGCTCTGTTGCTTCAGAAAGTCAATGATGCCGCAACGGATATGAGCGTAGCGATTGACGAGCTTGCTGAAAAGATCTCGGTGGCGTCGGACGAGTCGGCGGTGGGCAAGAAGGCTGTGGCGTACCGGGATAGCGTGATTCCCGCCATGGTCGAACTGCGCAAGGTGTCGGACGGCATTGAGCCGTTCATCAGCGCCGAGTGCTGGCCGCTTCCGACTTACGCGGATATGCTCTTCTGTCGTTGATTGTTGCGTCGTGAAATCATGACAACCCCGCCGGATTATTTCCGGCGGGGTTTATCACACCATGATAGAAGGATGTTATGGAAAAGTCAGAACCACGGAACTTGAATGGAATGCCGGCTCCACAGGGATTGTACGATCCCGCGAATGAGCATGACAATTGCGGGGTTGGCTTTCTGGCCAACATTGACGGGACCGCAACGCACAAGATTGTGTCGGACAGCATTGAAGTGCTGAAGAATCTGCTGCACCGGGGTGCCGTGGGTGGTGACCTGACTACCGGGGATGGCGCCGGGGTACTGATTCAAATTCCGGATCGTTTTTTTCGCAAGGAGGCCGCGCGTCTTGGATTTGTCCTGCCGCCGGCGGGCCAGTATGGCGTGGGCATGATCTTCTTGCCGTCCTCCACGGTGAGCGCATCCTGTTTAGCTTGCCTCAAGCCCGTAATCCTGGAGGAAGGGTTGGGCTTTATCGGATCCCGTGATGTTCCCACAGAGGGGAGCATCCTCGGGGCGGAGGCGCGCAAGGATCAGCCTTTTGTCGCACAGGTCTTTGTCGACGGCAAGGGCCTGTCGGGCGCCGCCCTGGATCGAAAATTGTATGTGGTTCGGAAACAGATGCAACGGCGGGTTCGTGACGTTCTGGGAGATCAGGATCGTTTCTATATTCCCAGTTTTTCCTCACGGACGATTATTTACAAGGGCCTGCTCATGGGCGGGCAGGTGTCCGGTTTCTACAAGGATCTGAACGACCCGGATGTTGAAAGCGCCGTGGCGGTCATTCATCAGCGATACAGCACCAATACCTTTCCCTCCTGGGAATTGTCCCAGCCGTTCCGGTTCCTGGCTCACAACGGGGAAATCAATACACTTCGCGGAAACCTGAACCAGATGAATGCCCGCGAGAACGGGATTGAATCGCCGTTGTTCGGGGCGGATATCCGCAAGCTGCTCCCGGTCATTGATCCCGGCGGCAGTGACTCGGCCTGCCTTGATAATGCCCTGGAATTGCTGGTCGCGGGGGGGCGTTCGATTCCTCACGCCATGATGATGTTGATTCCGGAAGCCTGGGGCGCCAAGTATCCTATGGGACCCGACCAGAAGGGATTCTTTGAATATCATGCAGGACTGATGGAGCCGTGGGACGGTCCGGCTACAGTGGCCTTTACCGACGGTTCGATGGTGGGAACGCTTCTGGATCGCAACGGGTTGCGCCCCGCCCGCTATACCATCACCAAGGATAAGTTCATCGTCATGGCCTCCGAGGCCGGTGTTCTGGATATTCCCGCCGAGCGGATCCTGGAGAAGGGGGCGCTTCGCCCCGGCCAGATGCTGCTGGTGGATCTTCAGAATAAGCGGGTGATCACGGACAAGGAGATCAAGAGCCAGATGGCCCGTCGTCAGCCCTACCGGCGCTGGGTGGAGGAAAACAAGATCACGGTCCAGGGGTTGTTTGAGGCGATGGCGCCGGTGACGCCGGATGCGAAAACCCTGCTGCAGCGACAGCGCCTGTTCGGTTATACCCGCGAAGATCTTCAGATGATCCTCGAACCCATGGCCTCCAAGGCCCATGAGGCGGTGGGCTCCATGGGAACGGACACCCCGCTGGCGGTTTTCTCCGAGAAACCGCAACTTCTCTTTTCTTATTTCAAGCAGCTGTTCGCGCAGATCACTAATCCGCCGATCGATCCGATCCGCGAGGAATTAGTGATGTCGCTGATGACCTTTATCGGAAATCCGTCCAATATCCTGACGGAAATTCCCCAGCATGCCCGGTTATTGAAACTCCGTAATCCTTTTTTGTCGAACGAGGATCTGGAACAGATTCGCAGTCTTCACATCAAGGATTTCAAAGCCTGCACCTTGCCGATTGGCTTTATGGCGGGCGGGGGTGCCGGCGATCTTGAAGCCGCACTTGAAGCCCTGTGTGTCAGCGCGGATGAAGCCATTTCCGCCGGACAGAACCTGCTGATTCTCAGTGATCGGAGCCTGCCTGCGAGCCTGGCGCCTATTCCGGTGCTTTTGGCGGTATCGGCGGTCAATCGCCACCTGACCCGGAGCGGTCGACGAACCGGGGTGGGCGTGATTGCAGAAACGGGCGAGGCTCGTGAAGTCATGCACATGGCTCTTCTTCTGGGGTATGGAGCCACGGCGATTAATCCCTACATGGCGTTCGAGACCATCTCGGATATGGCGATCAAAAAGGAATTGAGCGTCGAGATCGGGTCGGCCCGGGCCATGGAAAATTATGTGGCGTCTCTCTGCGAGGGACTCCGGAAAGTCATGTCCAAGATGGGCATTTCGACCCTGCGCAGTTACCGGAGCGCCCAGGTGTTCGAGGCAGTCGGCTTGCATGAATCGATTCTGGATCGTTATTTTGAAGGAACAGCCTCCCGGGTCGGGGGAATCGGGCTCGCGGAAATCGCCGCCGAGACCCAGGCCCGGTATCGGGAAGCCTATCATCTGCCCGAAGACGCGGCGCCGATTCTAACCTCGGGCGGACAGTACCGCTTCAGGGCTGACGGGGAGCGTCATCTCTGGTCGCCGGAAGCCATTGCCAATCTTCAGCACGCGACACGGTCCGGGGATTCCAAACTTTACCGGGACTATGCCCGGTTGATCAACGATCAGTCTGAAAAGCAGTTTACCTTGCGCGGGATGTTCCGGTTTGTCCCGGGATCATCCGTCCCGTTAAATGAAGTGGAGCCTGCCTCGGCGATTGTTAAACGCTTCTGCACGGGTGCCATGTCCTTTGGGTCCATCAGTCGCGAGGCCCACGAAGCCATGGCCATTGCCATGAACCGGTTGGGCGGAAAGAGCAACAGCGGGGAGGGTGGGGAGGATCCCGCCCGCTACAAGCCGCTTCCCAATGGGGACAGTCGTTGCAGCGCCATCAAGCAGGTGGCCAGCGGGCGGTTTGGTGTCACCACCGAATACTGTGTCAACTGCAAGGAGCTCCAGATCAAGATTGCTCAGGGTGCGAAACCCGGTGAGGGCGGCCAGTTGCCGGGCCATAAGGTGAATGATGAAATCGCGCGGGTTCGCCATTCAACGCCGGGCGTCACGCTGATTTCCCCGCCGCCGCATCATGACATTTACTCGATCGAGGATATCAAGCAGCTCATTTATGATTTGAAGAACGTCAATCCCGAGGCCCGTGTCTCGGTCAAGCTGGTGTCCGAACTCGGTGTGGGCACCATTGCCGCCGGGGTTGTGAAGGCTCATGCCGACGCGGTGCTGATCAGCGGATTTGACGGTGGGACGGGCGCTTCGCCGCTATCCTCCATCAAGCACGCCGGTGCGCCGTGGGAACTTGGGCTGGCTGAAACCCAGCAGACCCTGGTATTGAATAATCTGCGGGGCCAGGTGCGTCTGCAGACCGACGGACAGATCAAGACGGGTCGGGATGTGGTGGTTGCCGCGTTGCTGGGCGCCGAGGAATACGGTTTCGCGACGACCGCACTGGTCGTGCTCGGCTGTGTGATGATGCGAAAGTGTCATAACAATACCTGTCCGGTTGGCGTGGCCACCCAGGATCCGAAACTGCGGAAGCTGTTCTCCGGGAACGCCGATTATCTCGTGAACTTCTTCACCTTTATCGCAGAGGAAACACGCGAGATCATGGCGCAGCTTGGATTCCGGTCCATTGATGAAATGATCGGGCGGTCAGACCGGTTGGAGATGAATGATGCGATCACCTTCTGGAAGGCGAAGGGACTGGATTTCTCCAAGGTGTTGTATCGTCCTACCACAACGGGCCCGGTCCGGTGCATGACCCAACAGGATCATGAACTGAAAAGCGCATTGGATTTGACGCTTCTTCCGAAGGTCAAGCAGGCACTCGAGACGGGAAAGCCGGTTGTGATCGAACATCCGATCCGGAATGTCAACCGGACGGTGGGCACCATGATCGCCGGTCAGGTGGCGCGGAAATATGGACACGCGGGACTTCCGGAAGACACCATCACGTTGAAGTTCAAGGGTTCAGCTGGGCAGAGTTTCGGCGCCCTGGCGGCGCGCGGGATGACCATGATCCTGGAAGGCGAGTCCAACGACTACCTGGGCAAGGGACTCTCCGGCGGAAAGATCATCGTCAAGCCGTTTAGCGGCGCCGATTACACACCGGAGAACAATATCATCGCCGGGAATGTGCTTCTGTATGGAGCCACCTGTGGCGAAGTCTATCTGAACGGCGAAGTCGGGGAACGGTTCGCCATCCGAAACAGCGGGGCGATTGCCGTGGTGGAGGGTGTGGGGGATCACGGGTGTGAATATATGACTGGCGGACGGGTGGTTGTTCTGGGCCGGACCGGCGTCAACTTCGGTGCGGGCATGAGTGGTGGCTTTGCCTATATCTATGATGAGGCCCGGAATTTCGATGCCCGGTGCAACCTGGATATGGTCGATCTGGAGCTGGTGTCCAGTGCGCGTGACAAGGCCGAGTTACGCGGGCTTTTGGAGAAACATGTCCGGTATACAGGCAGCCGGAAGGCCGAGCGGATCCTGGCCGATTGGGAGAATCATATTCCCTATTTCATCAAGGTCTTTCCGATGGAATATCGTCGTGTTCTGGGGCAAATGATGAGGGAAGATGAAGCCACTGAAAGAGCGGAGGTAGTCCATGGGTAAGACTACAGGATTTATGGAATATGACCGGCACGATGCGCCTTACCGGGCCGTGGCGGAGCGGGTGAAGGATTTCAACCCTGTCGAACTGCGGCCTTCTGAAAAGGATGTCCGGGAGCAGGCGGCACGCTGCATGGATTGCGGAACGCCCTTCTGCTTCGGGTGCGGGTGTCCCCTGGATAATGTCATTCCCGAATGGAATGAGCAGGTCTACCAGGGACGTTGGAAAGAGGCGTTGGACATCCTGCTGTCGACGGATAATTTCCCTGAATTCACGGGCCGGATCTGTCCGGCTGTCTGTGAGGGATCCTGTGTGCTGGGAATCAACAAGGAGCCCGTGTCGATCCGGCAGATCGAGCTCGAGATCATTGAGAAGGGCTTTGATCTTGGCTATATGACGCCGAAGCCCCCCTCGAAGCGTTTGGATGCGCGGGTTGCCGTGATTGGATCCGGACCTGCGGGTCTGACGGTGGCCGACACCTTGAATCGCGCCGGGTATGGGGTAGTGGTGTATGACGCGGCGGAAAAACCGGGTGGAATCCTCCGTTACGGAATTCCCGAGTTCAAGCTTGGGAAATGGGTGGTGGATCGCCGAATTCGCCTGATGGAGGCCGAAGGTGTTGTTTTCGAGAATAATGTGTGGGTTGGGGAGGATATTTCCTATCACTACCTCCAGAACCGTTTTGATGCCATCTGCCTGTCTGGCGGTGCCCGTGAACCCCGTGATCTTAAAATTCCGGGACGGGACTTGAAGGGGATTCATTTCGCGATGGATTTCCTGGTTCAGCAAAACCGGCGACTGGGAAATGAAAAACTGGATCCTGTCCGGGATATTCTGGCCGCAGGGAAAAAAGTTCTGGTCATCGGGGGCGGCGATACGGGTTCTGATTGTGTGGGAACATCCATCCGTCAGGGAGCGACCCAGGTGAGCCAGATTGAAATTCTTCCCGAGCCTCCGCTTGCCCGCGCGGAAACAACGCCCTGGCCGCGATGGCCGAATATGCTTCGCGTTTCAAGCAGCCATAAGGAAGGCGGCACCCGTCGCTGGAGCGTGGCGACACAGAAAATCGAGGGCGAAAACGGTGCTGTGAAAGCGGTTCAGTGCATTGAAGTCGAATGGGTGACCCCTGCGCCCGGGGCCCGGCCGGTGATGAAAGAGAAGGCGGGGACGGAATTTACGATTGAGGCGGATCTGGTTCTCCTGGCTATGGGATTTGTCGGGCCGGGTCGTAATAAACTGGTGGAGGATCTTGGCATCAAGACCGAGCCCAGCGGCGCGATTTCGCGTGACGCCCGGAACATGACCAGTATTCCCGGAATCTTTGTCGCCGGGGATATGACCCATGGCGCCTCACTCGTGGTGCGGGCAATGCGCGACGGCCGCCGGGCCGCCGAAGGCATCGCAGAATATCTCAAGCACAAGCCTTCCGTCTGAGACCGTAGCCGCGAGATAGACATCCGCCAAGGTGGACCTCGATCTTCCCGCCACGGTGGTGCCGGTCATGTGAACACAACCGGACCCATCTCCGGCACCGGTCTCGTCCGAGCCGACACCTGACCCGATACCGGCGTCACCGTTACCACCGATCTCGGAACCCGTGCCCGTGGCGACACCGGAACCGCTCCCGGAGATCGTGCCGACGCCAGTCATGGAAGCGGAGCAGTGGCCGAACTGAAACGCCAGGAGATTTTTGTAACGTGTGCCTCTTGAAATAACCAATGCTTAACAGTTTAAGCACCTCAAGCAGGTTGCTGAACCTGTTCAGCAGCGGCTATTGCGCCTGAAGACCACTCTGTAGTTTCTCTACGATCCGGTCTGCAAGAGTTTTTGGCTCCAGCACCTTCACATCCGGCATCCATGATAGGATCCAGCGCACAAGTTCCTTGCGCCCAGTTGTCTCCAGTCGCATCTCGATGCGGTCATCCGGGTGTGCAAGGAATTCCTGACTGGGGTGCCACTGCCGCTCGGTGATGTAGACAGCCAGTTTGGGTTCAAATAGCAGTCGAACCTTGATTGATTCCTCGCCGCCCATGATGCCGAATGCTTGCCTGGCGTAGGTCTCGGGGTTGAATTCGGCGGGGCGGGCGAAAGTTTGGCCTGTGGCATCGATGCGTCTGAACCGGGAGAGGGCAAATGTCTCCACCTGGTCTTTAACCATGTTTCGTGCCAGAACATACCAGTTCCCATGGTAGGCAAGCAGGTGGTAGGGCTGTAGTTCATACTCGGATACGCGCCCGCTGAAGATCTGGTACTCGGCCTTGAAGGCCTCACGCCGCTCTACAAAACCAGCCAGTTGGGCCCAGACCTTAGGATCAATTCGCACATGATCCTCCGGCAGGATCCCCACATGTTCACTGAGCCAGTCGGGCTCAATGGTGACATCACCGGCCAGCGATTCGGCGATCTTGTCCAGGACAGAGCGCATATCGAGGTGCAACGGGGTGCCCTCATAGTGGGCTAGAAGTTTACGGGCGAGATTGATGAACGTGCCGTAATTGAGCGGATCCTGAGGCATATGGGTCTCTGGGCTCAGGGGGTA
>CAJBSZ010000044.1 GCA_903958395.1 uncultured bacterium
AATACCAATTCAAGAGAATTTACACAGGATCAGCATCTCTCCTTTGCGTTCTTTGCGACTTGAGCGAAGCGGGTGTTCAAACTCTTCGGATTTCGCTGGCGTTTAGATGCGTCTGGCTTGTCAAGAACTCCAGCTTCCGGACGGCTTTCCAGCCGGTGTCGCCGAGTGATCGGCTGAAGTCATTGACATACAGGGCGATGTGCCGGTCGATCACGGTGTCATCGGTCTCCCGCGCCAGACTCTTCACATAAGGGCGCGAAACGGCTGGGTTGCTGAAGGCGAACTCGACTGACTGCCGGATCAGAGTCTCAACCATGGCCTTGTGCCGGATCGTATCGGCATCACGGCGAATGGCAATGCACCCGAGCGGAATCGGGAGGCCGGTTTGGGATTCCCACCATTCCCCGAGATCCACAAGGGAATGGCATTCGTACTGTTGAAAGACAAACCGCGATTCGTGGATGATCAGGCCGGCGTCATAGTCGCCGTCGCGAACTGCCGGGAGAATCCGGTCGAACCGCACCGGCGTGATGTTGGTGAGGGCCGGATTCCAGAGTTGCAACAGCATGAGCGCGGTCGTTTGCAGGCCGGGCACGGCGATGCGGGCGCGACTGAGGTCGGGAAGAGGTGATCTCGCCACCAGCAGGGGGCCGCACCCGTACCCCAGCGCGGCACCGGAATCCAGAAGTTCATATCGGTCGCGCACTTGGAGATAAGCGGAAAAGGAAAGCTTGGTGACGGCCAATTCTGAGGCAAACGCCTTGTGATTCAGTGTGTCAATATCATGAATTGCCGGCGTGAACCTCAGTTCCCCTGAATCAATCAGTCCGTGCAGCAGGGCATGAAGCATGAAAGTATCATTGGGGCAGGGCGACATCCCGAGGCTGAGGGGGGTCATGCGAACCTCCGGATTTCCTCGTAATTGGAGTTGCGTTGGACGGGAATCCTGCCAGCGCCCCGGATGAGGGATATCATGGCATCCCGGGTCATCTGCGTCTCCACTCCGGTCGCCTTGACAACGCGTTCCTCGGTGAGCACGCCCCCCATATCATTGGCGCCCATGGCGAGGGCGAGTTGAGCCAGTTTGGCGCCTTCGGTCAGCCAGCCCGCCTGGATGTGGATCACATTGTCGAGGAAAATTCTGCCAATGGCCACAATCTTGAGGTAGTCCATTCCGGTAGCCTTGGGGAGCGCGGCCAATTCGGTGCGTGCGGGCGAAAACGACCAGGGAATAAAGGCGCGCAGGATACCAGTTCGATCCTGCACTTCCCGCACCACCCGAAGATGTTCAATTCGTTCAGCCAGGGTTTCCCCGAGCCCATACGTCATGGTGGCAGAGGATTTCATGCCGTGTCTGTGCAGGGATTCAATGACGGCGATCCATTCCGTTGTGGTGCATTTCTTCGGGCTCACCTCGCGTCGGACCCTGTCCACGAGAAGATCCGATGCACCGGGAACGGAGTCGACCCCCGCTGCCTTGAGTTGCGCGACGACAGTATCTGTGCTGCAGGATTCGCGCTGCGCCAGATGAATAATTTCAGCGGGCGAAAACGAGTGAAGCGTGATGTCCGGAAAATGGCGCTTCACTTCCCGTGCGAGCTCGAGATGAGTTTGCAGGGGCCAGTCGGGGTGGAGCCCGCCCTGAAGCATAACCTGGGTTCCGCCTGCCTCGACCAGATCTTTCACTTTGGCGATGATCTCTTCCGGGGTCATGTCATAACCCGGAATCTGGCCGCCCCGGGCATGAAAGGCGCAGAACCGGCACAAGGCCTCGCACCGGTTTGAATAGTTGATGATCCGGTCCACGATGAATCCGACCGTGTCGTCCGGCCAGACCAGCCTACGGCGGTGATCTGCAGCACGTCCCAGTGCGGGCAGATCCCAGTCAAAAAGGGCAAGAGCCTCACCCGGGGTGATCCGGCGGCCGGATAAAATAGCCTTTTTCAGGGACTGGCGGGTCATGGTGCCGGCTTTCGAGCTGAACGCGGTTGATAGTCCGAGGCCACCCGGACCGGTGTTTTCCCGGCCGTCCGGATCAGGCGTTGGAGCCGGGCCTCGGAGCCGGAAGGCTCCGTGGTGGCACCTGCGGCGTGAACGATGCGCTCTTCGGAATAGGTTGAGCCGATGTCGTCCACCCCGAAATCCAGCAGGATCTGGGCCATCGCCTCGCCGAGGTACATCCATAACGCCTTGATGTGACTGATGTTATGAAGGAATAGCCGTGCGGTGGCATAGAGCCGGATGTCGCTGAATCCGTCCTGAGAACGGCCATTCGCCTGCAGGGCGGTATTGGCAGGGTGAAAGGCGAGGGGCACAAATGCCTTGAATCCGCCGGTCTCCTCCTGCAAGGCGCGTAGGCGGGTCAGGTGATCCACAATCTGTTCCGGGGTCTCACGATGGCCGTACAGCAACGTGGCATTGCTTTTCAGACCCACCTGGTGGGCAGTCCGCATCACCTCAAGCCAGCGCTGGCCCGGCATTTTTCGAGGGGCGATCACCTGCCGGATTGCCGGGTCGAAAATCTCCGCCCCTCCGCCGGGCAGGGCATTTACCCCGGCCTCCGCAAAACGTCTCAATACGGCTTCCACACTCAATCCCTGTTTTCGGGCAACATAATCGTATTCCGTGGCCGTGAATCCGACCACAAACAAATCCGGCCCCGCCCGCCGGATCGCGCGAAGCAGCTCCTCATAATAAGCCAGGTCAAGAGCCGGGTTCAGGCCGCCCACCACATGAACCTCGTCGATGCCGTTGATAACAGCCTCCCTGACTTTGGCTTCGACCTCAAGGGGCGACAGCGTATAGGCGCCGTCGGTTCCCGCATCCCGAGAGAAGGCGCACAAGGGGCAGCGCAGTTCACAGATATTGGTGTAATTCAGGTTCAGGTTCACGCCATAGAAGGTTTGGGCGCCATGCAACCGGGTTCGAACGGAATGGGCCAGCGCCCCGATCTCCATGATCCGTGGACTTTTCAGCAGATAAAGCGCGTCATCGCCGCTGATCGGAACCCCGCCCGACACTTTTCCGGCGATGCTTCGTAGCGTCCCGTCCTGAATGGAATCTTGAATACTCATAAGTAAATGCTATCAGGGAAACCCTGATGGCTTAATCAGTATATTCCCTAGCTTGTACTTTTCGGGAGCAAGTGTATCAAAGTGGCAAGTTTAAGAAACAATTTCCGTGCCATTATGAAACATAAGGAAAGCAGCAGATTTTTTCTTTCGGAACTTGATGTTTAACAAGGAGATGTGTATGAAATCACCCATGGGGGAGTTTTCGACCCGATCCGAGTCATGGTTTTGAAATTTGGGGAGCCTGACATGAAGTTGATTGAGGATCTGCTGAAAGAGATGT
>CAJBSZ010000045.1 GCA_903958395.1 uncultured bacterium
AGACCTCGGTTAAAGCCTTCGCACCTTCCGGCGTCTTGGCCAGCCAACCGCGCACTGCACCTGCCCCGCTAAGCACTTCCACCTGCGGCGCACCCAATGCCTGACGACACGCGGAAACAACAGCATCTTCTGAAAACGGGATCGAACTAAGCATGCGCGGGGAGGGCAATGCATCCACATAAGCAGGCGGCTCACCGGCCACAATGACTTGCCCGCCCTGCTGAACAAACTTTTCGAGCAAATCAAGCGTGGTGGCTCGAATGGTTTCCATCCCCGCCACCAGTACGGCCCGATACCGCCCCTTGCCAACACCTAGCGTCCGGCCTGTAACCTCACCGAATCGCGCAAGATGATCTTCGTCGGCGTAATCGAAATCCAGCTGATGTCCGGCAAGCCAATGAAACAGATTCCGGTATTTCTCCTCCAGGGCGGCCACATCCTGGCTTCGGGGAGTGAGGAAGTCGGCCCATCCCTGATGGATCTGCGACCACACGCTCTCGACCGGATTAATCACCAGTAGATCGCAAGCCGGTTCGCCTTGCTGCAAGACAAACCCCAGCCGGGCGAAATAGTCCTCAACAGACCTGTATTCCTTCGCCCACGCTGACTGATGCAGGATGCTGGCCGGATAATCGCGCTTGGCTTCCCCCTGCATCGTGTACCAGGAAAGATGGTGGCAGCGGACATTGATCCCGAACAAGGCCTGCCAGTCGCCTACCGCCTTGTGGCCGGCGAAGTTGAACTGCCAGCCGGTGCAGCCGTACAGCTCGGAGAGCAATCGGGTCTTCCCCTGCTGCCGGGCCACCGACTGGAGTTTCTTGGCGGCCCAGTATGACCGGTTTCCCTCGGTGAGGATATCGATGCCCGGCCAATGCATGAACTCGTAGTTACGCATCATCGAGCCGTTGAAAATCACTTCGCTCAGCAGGCTATCCTCGTGCAGGACATGACCGGTCAGGATGACGTTCTGCCGCTGGCACCAGTCATAAACAGGCTTCATGAAGTTATCGAGGAACAGTTGCTGGAGACACTCGACATAATGCCACTTCACCTGGGAAATTCGCTGACCTTCACGGCGCAGAAACACATCCGGCAGCCGCTCGAGAAGGTCGTATCCAAACCGTTTTTCAAATGTCGCCGCCAGATTTTCGCCCCAGGGCATAACCTGCTCGGGATCCTTAAACCCGGAATGGGACGAGGAAATCGAGCCTCGATGCGGCTCATCGGTAAAAATACCGGGGATACTCGTCCCGAGCCTGCGGCCGCACCGCTGCCGGTACTGCTCGTGTGTGAGCCGAATGAACTCCCGGGTGGCATCCGCGTTGGTTGTGTCGATGTAGGCAAAGCCATTGTAGAAATCGCTGTCGGGCATCCGCTCGCGAGTGAAGCAGAGGATCGTCTCCCCGTTCCGCTTTCGCGCCGGTTCACCCGGGCTCAATCTCCGGCATCTCGAGAAGGTGAGTCCATCAACCCGACAGACAAAAGCCGCCAGCAAATCATCGTTCCAGGACACGGTCATCGGCATCGTGAGCCGCACCCCCTGCATGCGGTAGCGCGCTTCGCGCGCGGCCAACCCGCCCGCCGATCCACTGGGCCACCGATCCTCATCGTAAAGCCAGGCATCCATCCCCAAGTTCTGGGCTTCATCGGCCAGGGCATTGATCAACGCGAACCATTCGTCCCCGAGATATTCGGTGGCGAGACCGACACGCGAATGCATGAAATAACCGCCAAATCCCATCTGCTTCATCAGTCGGGCCTGACGGTGCAGCTCCGCTCCGGACAGCTTTCCATTCCATGACCAGAACGGCCGCCCGCGATACGTCGCTGAGGGCATGTGGAATTGCCGGATCAAAAGCCTATCCTGCTCGTTCATTCCAGAACTGTAGCACAGAAAGTTACTATTCTTAACCGGCTTTCCTGACGGCACAACATAGAGTATTGCGACAGAGCCCTAACCGGAACTTGACATTGAACAGGCAAAGGGGATGATGAAGCCATCATCCCGGTAATACCATGTCTCATAAGCCGCACATGCATCTTAAACGCGTCCTGATCATCACGACTTACTGGGAGCCCACCTGTCAGGAGGCCATTGCACGACAAGGGCGGGAAGCGGGCTGGCTCATCTCCCATGCGAGCACCCTGGAAGAAACCAGAACGGCGTTCGCCCGCCCCCTTGATGGCGTTCTCGGGGTATTCCTCAATGCCTACACCGATATCGCCACGCTGGTGAAACGCAAGGGGCTTCCCGTGGTCGACCTGTTTCGCGACACACGAACCCCGCCCTTTCCCCGCGTTCTGGCGGATCACCGCGCCGCAGGCCACATGGCGGCGGAACACTTTCTGGAAAGGGCCTTTCGACACTTTGCCTTTATGGGGGCGCGACTCACGGCACCCGGCCAAAACGAATTCCCGAGCGCCTTCACGGAGCGCTTGCGCCAAGCCGGATATACCCCCGCCTTGCTGGATCTTGATCCCTACATCGACACCCCCCATGAGTTTCGGCGGCAGGATGCCATTCGCGAGTGGTTGATTCGCTTGCCGCGTCCCCTGGCATTGGTCTGTCATCACGATGAGTGGGCGGCAGAAGCCTTTTCAGCCTGTCAGGCGGCCGGACTCAATGTTCCAGCCGATGTCGCAATTCTGGGGTGCGGCAATACCGTGTCGGTATGCCGGTCTGTTGCAACGCCCCTTTCCAGCGTCGACACCAACGAAACCGGAAGAGGACAGGCCGCCGTGGATCTTTTGACCCGGCTCATGGCCGGGCATCTGCCCCCAACCGCGCCCCTCGTCATCCCCCCCACCGGCGTTGTCACTCGCTTGAGCACGGACATCACCGCCCTTGAG
>CAJBSZ010000046.1 GCA_903958395.1 uncultured bacterium
AGGCGAGCCAGAACTTCCAGGAAGCGGCCCTGGCCGACCAGACGATCGGCATGCGTCTCTCTCCCCGCTCCATAGGGGGATATTTCCTGTTCCACTTCATTGATGTGGTGCCGGTCACCTGGCCCAAGTCGATCGTCAGCTTCGACCACAGGCCCAAGCGCGCCTACTTCCAGATGAGCCAGATCAACCAGCCGGTCGTTGCCCTGCCTCAATTGACCGGCGAGCGGCCCGATGCGATGACGCTCTGGGTGGCCAACGATCTGCCGGAAGCGCTGCCGGGCTGCACCGTGGATTGGTCCGTGATGGCTGCCGGCAAGAGCGTACTGTGCGGAGAAGCGGCTATGGACGTCCCGGCGCTGGAGGCGGCGCAAGGCCCGCAGATCGATCTAAGCCCGATCACGGCGACGGCGGATCGCTTCGACCTTGAACTGGTGTTGAAGAACAAGAATGGGGAAGTCATCAGCCGTTATCGGCGAGAAGTGCGGTGCGTGCCGTCGGCACTGTTGGTCAAATGAGAATATCAACAACAAGGCTGCGAAACCGGGTGGGGGACAACAGGAAGTGAAAAATCGATAATTTGGCCATGGGCCAAGCTCCAGAGTCATGTCACAAAAATTGTGACATGACGGCAAGGTCGGCTGAGTCTACCATATCGTCTAGAGAATACATGAGGAGGCCATTATGAAGTCCAATACGTGCTCGGTGATGTCGATGGTTGTCGTGGGAGTGGTGGTCTGTTCGCTCGCTCAGGCGGTGGAAATTTCACTCACTGCCAGCGATGGTGGCGGGGCTACCAGTTTCAATACGGGATTACATTGGAACGGCGGGCAGGCGCCCAGTGCGGGAAATACTTACACGACCGGGTCTTTTGATCTTCGCACGCCGACCTCCACGGGTAATTTAACTTTTGGCGGGGATTCGCTGCGAGTCGACAGCGGGGGGCGATTCGTTGTTAAAGCGGCTTCCTCGATTTTTACGTTTAATAATGGCGGCCTGATTCTCAATGGCGGTGGTGTTGTCAGTGCATCCCTGGGGGCAATCTCCACGGTGGCGGGAACTGTTGACGTGATGGCCAATTCGTTTTTTCAAATTGGCGTCAACAATGAGATCTTGAACGTTGATTCTATCATTAGCGGGTCTGCAAACCTGACGGTAAATTCTGTCGCAGCCGGAAGTGTCGGAACTGTTGTGTTCAAGGGCGCAAATACCCATACCGGCGCGACGATCGTTGATCCCTATGGGAATCTCCGGCTCGCCAATCAAAATGCGTTGCAATACAGCACATTGACGATGAGCGGCAATGCTTCCAGTTCGCTCAAGTTCGATAGCTCCGTTGCCGCCAATGCCTTCACCTTCGGAGGCCTTGCCGCCACCAATTCAGGTACAGGTTACAATATCGGCCTGACGAACAATGCCGGTACCCCTGCCGCCGTTGCGTTGACCGTCGGCGGGAATAACTCAAACACGACCTACGCCGCGGTGTTGAGTGGCAGCGGCAGCTTGATTAAGACCGGCTCGGGCACGTTGACGCTGGCGGGGACGAATACCTATACTGGCGCGACCACGGTGAGCAACGGCACGCTGTCGATTACCGGCACGCTGTCGAATAGTCCCATCACGGTGGTCAACGGCGGGACGCTGGCGGGAACGGGGCTCGTCGTCAATGTCGTCGCGAATGCCGGGCACATGGCGCCAGGCGTCGGGACCGGGGTCGGCGGCATCGGCACATTGACCTTCGCCAGCAACGTGACATGGAACGGGGAGAGCGCAGCGGGCTCCTCATGGATCTGGGATGCGGACCCCAACAGCGCGGCGGTGGACAGGCTGTTCATCAACGGCAATTTCAGCAAGGGCACGGGATCCGCGTTCTGCTTCGATTTCCGGGGGGGCTCGCTGCAGAAGGGCACTACTTACACGTTGGTCGAATGGACGGGAACCTCCGGGTTCGCGGCTGGCGATTTTAGCGCGACCAATGTCATTCTGCCGGGGACGCTTGGCTCCAGAGCCAATTTCCTCATCGAGTCCGGTGTGACCAACAGGCTCAAGATGCAAGTGGTTTCGCCCACGGGCACACTTCTCTCTGTGTGGTAGAACCGCATTCAAGGGGGATATGACCATGAATGCATTTAATAAGACGGGATTGCTCAGGGTGGGGCTGGCGCTATCCGGATGGCTGGCGCTTTCCATTCCCGCTTTAGCCGGCCAGTTCTACGAGGACTTCCAAGGCTATGTGCCGGGGACGAATGTGAATGCCATCGGCGGCGGGTGGGGCGCCTGGGGCGCCGGTGCCGTCGTCACGAACATGGACTTCACCAATGCCGCAGCGGGCAATCTGGCGGCGGTCCTGCAACCGGAAAGCACCGTGACCAACGGCGCAAACGTGGCGGGCGAGCCGGTGATGTGGACGGAATGCTGGCTGGGGGAGTCGAACCATATCGTCGCCACTTATGACCTGGGCGTCGATACCAATGCTGTCTTCATGGCGGGACTCTCCACCAATGGCTACCTGTATCTGTATAATCCCGGTCCCGGAAGTTGGGAGGAGTGCCGGACGGACGTCTGGAACCATGCCGTGAGTCCGGCGACGGACCTCTGGACGAGGGTGACGGTCCTGCAGAATTTTACCAACCACCAGGCGGCGTTTCTCGTCAACGACCATCTCGTGCGCCAGCAGATCCGTTTCATCAACACCAACGTCACGGGCTATTCCCGCTTCCGGGCGGATAGCGGGACGGCAGGCGAGTCAGGTCTGGACAACGTGCTGATCAGCAATGCCTTGCCCAACGCGTCCAGCCGGCTGGACGCCGACGGGGATGGACGCTCCGATGTCCTGGAGTTGCTCCTGTACGAGGGCAGTGCCACCAACTGGAACGGCGTGGCTGTGACCGGCCGCGTGGCGACGGCGCACGGGACCGTGACGCCTTCGGGGGGGCTTCTGGTTCCGCTGGACGGGGCGACCAATTTCAACTATCAGGCCACCTCGCCCGGCTATGTGCTGGATCGTGTGCTCACCAACGGTGGGACGGCGGTTTCGTATGCCGCGTCTCCCGTGACCTCCGGCAGCTTTACCTGGAGCAATATCGTCGCGGAGGAGAGTGTGTTTGAGGTGCAGTTCCGTTATGACGGGGCGCTTTATGTGCCGGGCAATGCCGACAGCATTACCGGGGCGCTTGCGGTGGCTGAGTCCGGCGCCAGGATCGTGATTGCCGACGGCTCGTATGCGGAGTCGCTGGCGATCAGCAACAACGTGACCCTGATCGGGACCAATGTGTCGGACCTGGTATCGATCACGGTGGTCACGGGCGTGACGGCGACGGTGAGCGGGTTCACGGACCTGGGGGTCAGCGGCGCGGTGACGGTGGGCTCGAATGCCACGCTGGTGGTGACGAACGGCACGGTGAGTTTTGGTTCCTTGTCCATCGCGGCCGGGGGCTCCTTGAGGGTGACCAACGGGACGGTGACGGTGAATGGTGCGACGGTGTCGGGCACGTTCACCTACGACCAGGATTGGGATGCCGCAGTCAAGGTCATGCCGATCAATTTCACGGACGGGTTCGAGGCGTATGGCGTTGGGTCGCCGTTGACGGCGCTCAAGGCGTTTGGCTGGTCGGCCTCGGATGCGGGCGTGGTGGTGGCCGTGCCGACGATCAAGGCGCCGTCCTCGACCAATGCGGTTCTGTTGCCCGTGAACACCATTGTTTCCAACCGGGTTGACGGGGCCGGGTTCAACGGCCTCTGGACGGATGTCTACCTGCGGGAAACGAACCACGTGGCTGAGCCGCCGGACGTGGCGGCCACCAATGGCGGTCCGGCGGTCGTGGCGTATATTGGGACGAACGGCTATCTGACCGTGTTCAATCGCGGCGTGGTGGGTGGCTGGGATGTGTGCAGCAATGATGCCCGGAATGGGTCCGCTCCCAAGGCGACCGGTGATTGGGCGCGGGTCACCTGGTTCATCGATTTCGCCCGCACGAACGCGGCGTTCTTCCTCGACGGGCATCTGCTCCGGGAGCAGGTGCCGCTGATCGGGTCAGTGACCCACTACAGCAGTCTGCGGGCCGATGGCGGATCCGCCGGGGCCGCCTACCTCGACAGCGTCCGGATCTGGACCAACGTGCCGACGGGCCTGGCGGATGGAGCGGAGGGCGATCTGGACCAAGATGGAATTGCCGACGCCCAGGAGATTCAACAATCTGGCAGCATTGCGCTCTATCCCCGCGGTTCAGTCTTCAAGATCCGGTGAGCGGGGGGATGGGAAGACGTTAGCCCGTAGACAGTAGACTGAAGACCATGGGGAGGATCCGTGGGAGGCGCTTGGGAAACACCTGGCAGCCAAGCCGCATTGCCTCTTGTGGGAGGCGCGCTACGCGCGGCGATAGCGGCCACCTGGCGGCCGGACAAGCACCAGTCGCGGCGCATAGAGCTCCTCCAACGGGGAAGAGCTTGGGAGCTGAGATCATTTCCCCCTTTACCCTTCCGCGCGGTCTTTCTATACTCCCCTCCATGAAAGTGCTAACCGCTATTCAGGCAAAAAACAGTTCCGCAGGCATCCCCAAACTGATAACCCGCATCGTTAAGAGGATTGTCGGCCTTTTTGCCCCCGAGCAGGTTATCCTCTTCGGCTCCTATGCCAAGGGTACGGCTGGTGCCGATAGTGATGTCGACTTACTTGTCGTTATGCCGGTAAAAGGCTCGAAACGTCAGAAAATCGTTGAAATAGGCGTTGCTCTCCACGACTTCGCGATTGCGAAGGATATCATGATCAGTACCCCTGAAGATTTTTGCTGGCGAAAAGATGTGGTCGGAACAATCGAATATCCGGCCGCCCACGAGGGAATTGTTTTATATGGCAAGTCGTGAACAACTCGCCACAGTTTCCAGGGAGTGGATTCGCAAGGCTGATGAAGA
>CAJBSZ010000047.1 GCA_903958395.1 uncultured bacterium
CCCCGACGAAGTGACCATTGAACCAGACCATGGCATAGGCCATCGCCCCGTCGATCTCCACGCTAATGCGGCGTCCCGAATCGGAGGCGGGCAGGGAAAAGCTCTTGCGATACCAACCCACCCCGAAACAGGGCAACTTGCCGTTCTGACCGGGCAGATTTTGGTCGAATGGACCTTCGATTGCCCAGTCGTGAGGCAGATCGAGCGTTCTCCACGTCCGGTCGTCAAAGGACGGGCGTGAAAAGCCAATCTCCTCACCCAAGCGGGTCTGCTCCATGCTGACGCCCGCTTCGCTGGCTGAGGCCAGAAACGCCTCGCGCACCGCTGGATTCTTGAAGTAGTTTAACCGATCTCCGGCTTCGGCTGGATCGCCTTTTTGAAACCGCCATTGGCTGTTGAAGAGGATTCGCTCCCTTGGCTCGAGCGCCCCGGCCCGGGCGGTTGCGCAGAGAACAAACACCAAGAGGAGTGGGTGGATGATGAGAGAATGGATTGTTATAAGTTTCTTGGTCGTCATTGTTTTATCTCCTTCATGATTGATGCCGCACAGGCTTTGCCGAGAATCGGATAGGCCTCGTTCTTCCAGTGAAACTGGTCACCACGGGCAAGGTCGAGCTTGTCCACCAGCAACGCATAAAAATCATTCACCGGCACGTTCAGCTCCGCCATCACCTTCGCCGCCCGGCGGTTCTGATCGATGATGTTCGGATTGATTTCCGGATGCAGCGCAATCGGAGCCGGTGACTTTGTTGTTACCGGGGTGCTGCTGGCCCAGATGATTTTTGCCTGCGGACATTTCGCCCGGATGACTCCGATCATCGCCCGCGTGAGAGGCTCGAACGCGCCCGGCTTGATGCGGCCCGGACTCCATCCATGCAACCCCGTGTTGAGGTGTACCACGTTGTAAGGCCCGTTCTCCAGCGCCTCGCCCAGCAGTTTGTTAAATGTATCCGACTGCCAGCAGGGATTCATCCAGGCATCCACATAGACCTTGCCTTGCAGTTCAGCCTTCACACAATCGAAATATCCACCCAAAATCGAATCGCCGACCAGCAACACGCGCGGACGCGACCGATCAACAATCTTCGCTTGGTCCAGCCGCCAACCTTTACCGTCAGGGTGCAACCGTTCATCTTTTTCAACCCCTACCGCACGTAAGCCGGCATAGGGACGCCGGAGGGCGTCGATCGTTTGCTGCATCTTCGCCGCTTCCGTCTCGGTATCTCCGAGCGGTTGTGGCGTGATGGTTTTCCCGCGGGTGTATCCGACGTGATTCAGCCAGCGGGTCGAACGGTGCCTCCGCAACACGTCCACGTGCTTGTAAAGCGGATCAGCCTGAATCGTTGCGAGCGATTCGTCCGGAACCTGAACACCGAGACCGGCAAGAATCGTTTTGGCCATCAACAGATGCCCCTCGTCGCCGGGATGAATGCGGTCTTTGGAAAACACGCCGGTCCGGGTCGCCCGAGCTTTCCGCATGGCCGTGTGCAGGTCAATCACCTGCACCCCGGAAATCTTCAGCGTCATTTCCCAAGCGGCATATTCCGTCAACACCGAATCGTAGTTAAACCCGGTGGCATTCGGCGGAAAATCAAAAATCGGCGGTGTCACCAGAAAGATCTCGTTCACCCCAGCCGCCTTGCATTGTTCGATCAGATTCGTGACTCCGCTCTTGAAGGCCATGAACCGTTCCGGGTCGAGCGGTTGGTAGATCCCGTCGTTCATGCCATAACACGCGATTACGACCTCGGGTTTCACTGCTTCAAGCAGCCGGCCAAGACGTTCAAACAGGCATGGACGGGGAAAAGCTCCGCCGGCATGATTTGTTTCGCTTAAACCCGATAAGGTTTCACTCGAAAGTCCAAGCCCGTAAATATCGAAATTCTTCTGCGGATAGAGTCTGTCGAGGTAATAGGCCGTGAACGTAACATAGCGACCATCCTGCGTGATGCTGTCGCCAAGAAAGACGGTCTTCTTTCCAGCAATCGAATCAATATTCTGCGCAAACAGCGGCAGGGCAAGCGCCAGAATGACCGCCCATGTTCCAAACATCATGCGCCAGTGTTTTGTCTTCTTCATCGTCATTTCCCTTCATCAGTCCATTTCTCATTATTGACCAAACATGAACGCCCTGGTAGGGCGGCCAGGCTCTTGGCCGCCGCGGCGCGCAAGGGCCTGCGCGCCCTACCCGA
>CAJBSZ010000048.1 GCA_903958395.1 uncultured bacterium
CCTGAAGGGGGATGGGGCGAGAAAGGGTTTCAGAAGGACTTCTCGGATTTTTCTTCAAGGAAAGGGTTGCGGGAATTTTAGGCGGTGTACTCGCCGCCTTAAATTCCCGCAACATTCTCTTTCTTTCTTCCGGCCCCTCCGTTTTCTCCAGCGAAGCGGGTGGTAAATCTTTTTTCCGGCCTTAGAGGTGGCTTAGGGGCACTTTCCCGATGGGGTGCACATTGAAGCCGATTTCAAACAGGGCCTTGTGGTCGAGGCAGTTTCGGCCGTCGAAAATAAAGGCCGGCTTGACCATGCTGTCATAAATCCGTTTGTAGTCCAGGGTCGTATAGTCCGCCCAGTCCGTTACCACGGCAAGTGCATGCGCTCCTTCCGCCTCCTTGTAGGGATCCGGTTCATAGGTGATCTTCCCCGTGAGATCAGCGAGATCCTTTTTGGCGTTGTCCAGCGCCTTGGGATCCGTCACCACCACCGCTGCCCGTTCCTCAATCAGGTACCGGCAGACGCGGATCGCCGGGCTCTCCCGGGTGTCGCCGGTATCCGCCTTGAAGGCGAAGCCAAAGACGGCAATGCGTTTACCGGCCACGGTATTGAACATCGTGGAACTCATTTTCCGAGCAAACCGGTCTTCCTGGTACTCATTCATGGTGACCACCTGTTCCCAGTAGGTCGCCACTTCGGTCAGGCCGTAGTGCTGGCAGAGATACACCAGGTTCAGGATATCCTTCTTGAAGCACGAGCCGCCGAAACCGACGCTGGCATTCAGGAACCGGGCGCCGATGCGGGCATCCATGCCGATGGCTCGCGCCACTTCGGAAATGTTGGCTTCGGTGCGCTCGCACAACGCGGAGAGGCTGTTGATGGAGCTGATGCGCTGCGCCAGGAAGGCATTGGCCGCCAGCTTGGATAATTCACTGGACCATACGCTGGTGGTGAGAATGCGGTTTCGCGGGACCCAGTGCGCATAGACATCCACCAGCGCCGCCACGGCACGGTGCCCGGATTCGGTATCGTGCCCGCCGATTAATATCCGGTCGGGGTTTTCAAGATCCTGAGTTGCCGTGCCCTCGGCCAGAAATTCGGGGTTGGACAGCACTTCGAAATGAACCGTTTTGTTCCCGGAATGGAGGATCCGTTCCATGGCCTCGGCGGTGCGGACGGGGAGCGTGCTTTTCTCAACCACGATCTTGTCCGAGGTGGCGTTCGCCTTGATTTCTCGCGCGGTTTTCTCCCAGTACTGAAGATCGGCGGCGCGCCCGGCGCCCTGCCCGAAGGTCTTGGTGGGGGTATTGACGCTGACGAAGATGATGTCGGCTTCCCGGATTCCCGCCGCCACATCGGTCGAAAAGAAGAGATTCTTGTTCAGCGTGGCCTTCACCAATTCCGCGAGACCGGGTTCGTAGATGGGGAGACGTTCAGATTGCCAGGCCTGAATACGAGCCGCATCAATGTCCACGACAAGAACTTTGATGTCAGGACATTTTTTCGCGATCATGGCCATGGTAGGCCCGCCGACATAACCCGCGCCGATGCAAAGAATGGTCTTCATGCTGTGTGCTCCCTGATTGCTGGGGCGGATACTATCAAAAGTCGCCAATCAGGCAATTCCCAACTACCCGGGCCGGAAAGATTGACCACGGAGGAGGCGGAGGATTGAGAAGGAAGAGAGAGGTTTAATTGCGCAAAAATCAACTCGGCTTTTTCTCCACGAGAGGTGTTTCGCGATTTTAAAAATGGGGTACTCGCCATTTTGAAAATCGCGAAACATTATCTTCCTCTCTCTCAAACCTCCCTTTTCTCCGTGGTAAGGATTTTTTTCTTCCCGGCTTTGCGCTTGAGCCGCCCTGCCTGACGCGATACCTTTCCACCATGTCTATTCCGGTCAATCTGGTTCACTGTGCGGATTATTCGGCGGTTCTTGGAGCCATGGGGCGGCTCATGGAAGGGCTTGGCGGGATGGACCGGTTTGTCAAGCCCGGCCAGTCGGTGCTGATCAAACCCAACCTGCTCTCCGATCATACCCCCGAGGAAGCCGTCACCACCCACCCTGAGGTCGTTCGCGCCCTGATCCGCCTTGTCAGGGACTGCGGCGCCAAACCCTGGGTGGGCGACAGCCCGGCTGTCATTGCCGACCTGCACCGGGTATGGGAGCGGACCGGCATGGAAGCCCTATGCCGCGAGGAGCAGGTCCCGCTGGTAAACCTGGAGAAGGCGGGCTCCCGGACATTCGAGGAGGACGGCCTTCGTTTTACCATTGCCAATCCGGTGCTGGAAGCCGACGCGATCATCACGGTTCCGAAGGTCAAGACCCATGTTCTCACCGGGCTGACCGGCGCGGTCAAGAATCTCTACGGTACCGTGCCCGGGCGCCAGAAAACCCTGTTTCATAAACTGTATCCCTATCCGGAGGACTTCGCCCGCCTTCTGGTTGCCATCTATCGCCGGATCCGGCCCGTGCTGGCCATTGCTGACGGGGTGGTGGGAATGGAGGGGAACGGGCCCTCGGCCGGCGCTCCCGTTGAGCTTGGATTTCTGGCAGGTTCATCCGATGCCCTTGCGCTGGATGCGGTGCTGTGCCGGACACTGGGGCTTGATCCCCGCAACATAGTCCACCTGGAGGCGGCCCGTCGCGCGGGGCTGGGCGTGGCGGAATGGTCGCAGGTCGATACGGAAGGTGATCTCATCGGGGCCCTCACGCCGAGGGAGTACAAACTGCCCAGTACTGTGCCGCTCAATTATGTGCCGCACTGGCTTGTCCGGGTCGTCCAACCCCTGATCTGGCACCGTCCCCTCATTTCCGGAGCCTGCGTGTTTTGCGGGAAATGCGTCAAGGCCTGTCCTGCCGAGGCGCTGCATATGAAACCCCGCAGCCGGCCGGTGCTGAAGGCTGAAAAATGCATTGCCTGCTGCTGCTGTCACGAGGTGTGTCCCGAGCATGCGATCACGATGCAGTCCAGTCCCTTTTTTCGTTTCGCCCGCCAATTCACCAAGGGGTCGAGAACGCCGTAAGATTTTACCACGGAGGAAGAGGAGGATTTGAGAGAGAGCCCTTCGACTCGGATCAAGGCAGGGAAGAAAATGTTTCGCGATTTTTAAAATGGCGGGTACCCCATTTAAAAAATCGCGAAACACCTCCTGTGGAGGGAACGACGAGGTGGGCTTCGTGCGGACGCATCTCCGAGTTTTGTAGGGCGAGCTTCCCGACGTAAGGAGGGAGCTTGCGGAAAGGGAGCAGACACAGGCTCCCCGGCAGGTGCCGGGGAAGCCTGTCCTACAACATTAAACCCTCTTCCGCCTGCTCTCCAATCATATCCTCTCTCCAGACTTTCCAACCTGATGTAG
>CAJBSZ010000049.1 GCA_903958395.1 uncultured bacterium
CATGAATACACGCAGTTCCTCACCCTGCCGGTCCGGATCGAGGAAGCCGGGCTTTCTGACCGGGTGCGGCTGTTCCAGTCGGCGGGTTGTAATCCGATCGAAGTGAACGCCGCCGCCCGCCGGATTCGCACCGCGAATCCCGGCTTTGACAACATCTCGTTGTATTTCTGCGGAGACAGCGCCCTGGCCTTTGCCAACGTTCTCAACGGGCAACGTGCGCATGTGACGCTGGAGCCGCCACTGCAGCGGTTGCAGAAGGCGCTGCAACAACCCGGGATAAATTATCATAAGGTCATGGAGTCGTACGGTGAGTATCCGGTCTCGGTACGCTGGAGCGGAAAGGGCAACCAGTCGCTTGTGACGGTGATTTGCACACGACCACCGGCTTCGGATTTAACCAAGCAGTTCGACGACGATCTGCGTGAGATGGCGCCCGCCAACGGTGTTGACGGGGTGGCCGGATGTCGTGCGGTGACGCATACGGGCACGGAAGTCCTGTTTCAGAGTGGCCCCCATGCCGTCAACAGCCTCTCCTGTGGGCCGGTGACGGCCAAGGCAGAGGCACTGCTCGTGGTCCGGAAGCCGGATGGTCAAACGAGCGGCATCGTGCTGGGGGCTGGAAGCCTGACCGTCAATGGTCAGCCGATGGCCGTCGGTCAGAAGGATTTTGAGTTTACACTGCCGGGCACCCCTGGGAGCCCCCTGCAAACCATACCGATTCACCGTCCGATTGACACAGTGCGAATCCTGCCTGAGCAATCGGTGTTTACGGAGAGTATCCAGGTGTCGTTTGATATTCCGACTCAGAAGACCGATGATATCGAGTTTCGTTACACCCTCGATGGTAGCGATCCTACGCTCCAATCGCAGCGCTTCGAGGCGCCGTTTACGCTGACCGAATCAGCACTCGTCAAAGTGCGTCCCTTTCGCAAGGGACTCAAAGACACGCCCTGGCACTTTACCGGAACCGACAGTGGAAAGACCATCGCGGCGGTATTCCGCAAGTCCGCGCCGTGGCCTGCCGTGGCCAGTGACACTGCCCGGCCGGGATTAAGTGTTTCCTACTTTGAAGACGCCTGGCCCAAGCTCTTTGCCTACGCTGGCATCGACGGCGCGCTGGCTCCGAAGGCATCGGGCGATGTGGCAGAGTTGCTGAATCCCCGGGATATTGAAAAGTTACGCGCGACGGACCGCGGGTATGCCGTACGCTATGAGGGTCTGGTGAAGATTCCCAAGACTGGCGTGTACTCCTTCTACGCCCCGGTTCATTTGTACACGGCGACGATGGACGCGGGCTACGATCTGCGTGTGTTCATCGATGGGCAGGAATGGTTCCCGGCACCGACCTTGCACGCGGAGAACATCTGGGACGTGGCGTTGCAAGAGGGTCTGCACCGTATTGCGGTGTCCTACGTCGATTACCGCTGGAAGACCTTCCGCAACGAATACTGGATGACGTGGCAGGCAGAAGAGATGTGGCAAGGTACACCCGTGCTCAACGTGAGCGGTCCGGGTTTTGGCCAACAGCCGTTGCCGAAGGAATGGCTGAGGGTGTCCAAATAACAAGGAGAATGCTAAATGACTATTCAAAATAAAGCGCCTTTGATTACCATCCTGGTACTGTCCAGTTGTATTCCCCTTGCGCATATCGGAAACGCCGCACCAGAAGGTGCCACCGCATCACCCGTCACGGCGAGGGACTTGACGGCTGTGACCAAGAAGATAGACGCGTGGATCGCCAAGGGGTATTACCCGGGTGCCGGGCTGATGGTTGTCCAGAATGGGAAGACGCTGCTGGAGCGTTACTGGGGCGGCTATGATCAG
>CAJBSZ010000050.1 GCA_903958395.1 uncultured bacterium
CTCAGTTGGTAGAGCAGCTGACTCTTAATCAGCGGGTCTGGGGTTCGAGCCCCCACACTTCTACCACTTAAAACCCAAAGTTTACGGGGTTTAAGTGGTCTCAGTAGCGTCCCATAGGACGCAGGCTAGAAGGCCGAAGGCTGAAGACTGTAAGGAAATTCGCATAATCTTGTTTAATTTCACGTTATGTCATTTACGATAATTCCTGGCTCATCGATTCGTGTTTTACCTTCAGTCTTCAGCCTAAACCGCTTCAGCCTTGACGTCCCTATGGGACGCCAGTGAAGTGGTCTCATGCTGTTTAGAAGTAGTGGACGGAAAGCCATGCCATGTCCTCTGACCCAGGACTGCGCCACTCAACCCGGGGCCGGACATAGGCCGGAATGCACCACCAGACGGCTTCTAGGCCCGGGTGGTCACGCCAAGGGCGTTCAATTTACGGGCTTGATCAACCAGACACCGCTGCGGGGTATTGCGTCGCACAGTCGTTTGGTTTTCAGCCCAGGATATTGCCTCAAGAATCAGGCGCCACTTTTCCCGTGCGTCCATATGGCGGTCACGCTTGAGTTCTTCCTGCTGAACGATATTACTCATGGGTCGTCATGGCTTTCTGCAATTCGCGGATCCGATCATTTTTTCGTAACTCCAAGGGAATGCTTAATTGACAGGCCAGCATATCCGCATCCGACAGTCCGGAATAAGCCGTCCCGGATGCGGTAGTCCCGGAGATGGACACGGCGAAAGCCGCAGCCCAATCCGACAATCCTTGCACAGACCGGAAAATATCAATGGCGCCAGAGGGACTAGTCAGGCAAAATACAGGCTGTTGCGAAAGCCATCCCGGCGCCAAGTTAGCTACTGCCCCCCAATCGGCGTCTGTGCGTCCCCATTCGGCACTCAGTTCGCTCAAGGATTCTTCACACCGATGCCGATTCGCTTCATTATCCTCGATCCAGAAATCCACATCGAATGTGAGAACGGGCTTGTGCCGAAGAAGAAAGTTGACACCTCCAATAAGCAAATACCTGACTTTATGACGGTTAAAGACAGCCAATATGTGATCCACATTCATTTCAGAAATCTAGCATGAAGCCATTTAAGGCAAAAGGTGAAATTTACGTACGGAGATCATAAATACCCCGGATTAGAGTGGGACGCAGCCTACACTTGACCCCGCGGGACTGATGAGGCAGTATGGATAAGAGTTGTTTGCAACCCAGCAATTAAAGGAGCCCTAGAAGATGCAATCCTTGACACTTTCCCGACGGCTGATGATGATTGGCATGCTCACGAGCCTGACCCTTTCCGCCGGGGCACAAATGGTCGGCCTCCCCCTGCTCGACACGGCCGGCACCCGCGATCCGGGGAGTCTTGAGGCCACACCCGGGGTCGCCCTCGGTGAAGACATGAATTTCCTGGGCGCGCGCGCCACCATCACCCTGCTGGATGAACTGCGGGGATTCATTGACCTCGGGCGCCTGGACACCCGCAACAAGGGCGACAACCTGGCCTTGCAGGTGGGTGGACTGTACAGTCTTCCGATGTCTGATTTTTGCGATACCGCCGTCCGCGGCGCCTTCTACTACTCCAATACCGACTTCCTGGACATTATGGGTGGAAACCTGATGCTGATGTTCAGCGACGAAACGCTGCTCGACGATCTGTACGCGTACAGCGGGCTGGGCATTGACGTATCGCAGAAAAAAATCTATTTCGACAGTCATTCAGAAATCAATCCCGCGATATCGGCAGGACTGACCTATAAAATCACCGAAAACTTCTGGGCTTTTCTGGAAGGGGACTATGTGGACGGTTGGTACTTGGCCACGGGGTTAAGCATCCGCTGAAAAAAGTCCGGAAGCTCACTTGACACATCGCCATCGGACGGGCATTATCCGTCCCTTCCTTCTGGGGGCGTTTAGCTCAGCTGGTTAGAGCGCTTGCCTCACATGCAAGAGGTCACAGGTTCAAGTCCTGTAACGCCCACCATCCTTCGCTCGGCGCTACGCTTGAGCTACGGATGGTC
>CAJBSZ010000051.1 GCA_903958395.1 uncultured bacterium
GATACCAACGGGTTCTCCGAGATCCGGGCGGTGGACGATGGGAATGGCCTGACCGAGACCGTAACCATGCAGGATGGTGTGCCGATAACCAACACCGTCCCGCGGTTCTATCGTCTGAAAGTGACGCAGCCATGATGAATAGTGACGGAAGCGTTGTAGGACGAGCTTCCCGACCAGCGGGAGGGAGCTTGTGTGGGAGTGGAAGCCCGCAAAAGGGGGATGAAAATTCAACAGGTTCGATAGTTGCGCGGAAGGCCTTCAAATGATAACCTTTTCATAGAGGTGACGGATGCAAATATTTGACAAACAAAGCGTAGGCGATCTGCTTTTGATGGACGTGCTGGCAGACTTGCATCGAGTGAAACGGAAGCTGGCGCACTATGCCGGAAAATATGGGGGGGATGTCACCCAGTTCGAGGCTCGTGTCAATTCGGAAAATGAGTCGTTTGAACGCTATGACGAACTGATCGAGTGGAAAGCCTATCAGGCGGCATGTGACGACCTTGTCGAGCGGATCGAGGAGTTGAAGCATGGACGCTTTCAGGTTGCTTGACCGTTCGACCGCCGTCCTCTCGTTTGATGTCATTGATCACCGGGTCTGGCATGCCGGATCCTACCTTCGAGTTAAAGCCTTGCTTCGTGACGGATCGGAACTTCACGTGAGAGAGTTCGTGGACGAGGCGGACAGGAAGTATTCATTCCACTGGCAAAGCGGAAGCGGTGTGCTCTTGGCGAGGTGGGATAATGCGCCGCACCATCCCGGGTTGCCGACATATCCCGACCACAAACATGTGCCGACTGGTGTGGAAGCCACGATCGAAGTGGCTCTGGCTGACGTGCTGGCCAGCATTGAGCGAAGCCTTCGGGCGTCTTTGTGATGGCCTGACTTCTCCCACTCCCCCGCCTCCCCTGTTTATGGGAATTGTCCCAAACTGATATTGGATCAATGATCACTCCACGTCGAAATGAGATCAGCGGCGTCCAGGGGTGTAAACTATGAAAATGCAGAAAAACAATACAATGGCACTTTTGCCTATCCTGTCGTGGATTCTGTTGGCTACGGCGGTTGCGGCACAAGCCTCGCCCGGCGGCGGAGGTGAAGGTGAAAAGACCGAACAGACGCAGATCCATTATCTCTCCGGAAAACAGGCGGATGATGCTGTGCCGTGGGAATTCTACTGTACCCATTATCGCAACAGCGATAAATGGACGACCATTCCCGTGCCGTCCTGCTGGGAACAGCAGGGATTCGGGCGTTACAACTACGGACACGAGGAGACCCAAGCCGCCAAGGAACGGCCCCAGGAGCCGTCCGAACAGGGGCTCTACCGCCACCGTTTCACGGTGCCGGCCGATTGGGCCGGGCGACGCCTGTTTATCGTTTTTGATGGCGTCATGACTGATGCCGAGGTGAAGATCAATGGGGTGTCTGCCGGGCCCATCCACCAAGGCGCGTTCTACCGGTTCAAGTATGACATCACCGGCCTCGCCAAATTCGGAAGCGAGAATCTGCTGGAAGTGGCGGTGAGCAAGAAATCCGCCGACGAGACCGTCAACCAAGCCGAACGCTACGGGGACTACTGGGTCTTCGGCGGCATCTTTCGTCCAGTCTGGCTGATGGCGGTGCCGCCCCAGTTTATCGAGCGCGTCGCCATTGATGCCCGGCACGATGGCGCCTTTACCCTGGACTATTTCCTCGGGGGCGAGGGCAAGGCCGATTCCGTCGAGGTTTCGCTTCTGGATGCGAAAGGGGAGACCGTTGGCGCAACGATGACTTCACCGCAAGTTGATTCCTACGCCTTACCTAACTCAAAGATTGTCGGCCGGGTTTCCACCCCCGCCACCTGGACGGCGGAGACCCCTGTCCTTTATACGGCTGTGGTGCGGCTCAAGGAGAAAGGCGTTGTTCGCCACGAGATCCGTCAGCGCTTCGGGTTTCGAACCATAGAAGTTCGTCCGCGCGACGGAATCTATGTCAACGGGCAGCGCGTGATCCTCAAGGGTTCTAACCGCCATTCCTTCTGGCCGGACACCGGCCGCACGCTGACGGAAAAGATTCATCGCCTCGACATCGCCTTGATCAAGGACATGAACATGAATGCCGTCCGCATGTCACATTATCCGCCGGACGAGCAGTTCCTGGATCTCTGCGATGAAGAAGGTCTCTACGTGCTCGACGAACTGGCTGGCTGGCAGAAGAAGTACGGCGCCGAGGTTGGTCGGAAACTGGTGGCTGAGATGGTGACGCGGGATGTCAATCACCCGTCCATCCTGTTCTGGGACAACGGCAACGAGGGCGGCTGGAA
>CAJBSZ010000052.1 GCA_903958395.1 uncultured bacterium
ATTTGTATAGATTTCCAGGTAGGGCGAAGCCTTCCAGCCTTCGTAGCCCCTCCGGCGGAGTAGGCCCGGCTGAGCCGCGGCAATACAGGGTATTCCGGTGAAAATGCACTGTCGTCGGCCTCTTAGGCGAGGATTTGGGCGCATGTCAAGGAAGAACACCCTTCATTTACACCCGCATCCGGCCGATGGCACTCCACATTTCTTGAGAATAATCTCCAGCGGACAGAACTGGGTAAAGGCCGATTGGAACAGGTTCACGCCCACAAAGGCCGTGAAAAAGAACCAGCCGTGATGCACCCACCAGCCCAGCGCCAAACTCGCCATCACAAATATCCCCGCCACCATTCTTACAATTCGTTCCGTTGTCATAGTAAACCCTCCTCGCTTTTCCCAAACCCCGAACCCTTTTCTCCTTCTTCCTGAACCCCGAACCCTGAACCCTTTCCGCCCTCCCCCTTCTCGCCCCCCACCAACCAGAAGTACACCAACGGAATCACCACCAGGGTGAACACCGTGGATACAAACAATCCAAAAATCAATGACCACGCCAAGCCGCTGAAGATGGGATCCAGCGTGATGGGCCAGGCGCCCAGCAGGGCCGCACCCGCCGTCAGGACAATCGGGCGGAACCGGACCGCACCGGATTCCAGAATGGCGTCCTCCAACGGGATCCCGCGCTCGAGGGACGTCCTGATGAAATCGACCAGGATGATTCCATTTCGAACCACAATCCCCGCCAGGGCGATCATACCGATCATGGCCGTTGCCGTGAAAAACACCGGATTATCAAACCCGCCCACCGGCTTGTTTCCAAACGCATTCAACAGCCAGAACCCGGGCATAATCCCGATCATGGTCAGGGGAATCGACATCATGATAATTCCCGGCAACACATAGGAACCCGTCTGGTAGGCCAGGAGAACATAGATGCCGATCAGCGCGGCCGCAAAGGCAAGCCCCAGATCGCGAAAGACATCGATCGTGATTTTCCACTCACCCTCACCCGCCCAATCCACCTTGATTCCCTTCGGAAGGGGGTGTTTCTTGAACCACGATTGGAGCGCCAGCACGGCATACGCCGGCCCCCGCCCTGCCATTTCACCGGTCACATACACCACACGCTCCTGATTTTTGTGGTAAATGGTCTTGTCCTCAGTCTGCATCTCGAACCGGCCCAACTCGCCCAACTGGACGCCCTGCCCGCCGCGCCCCTTGACCACAAGTGTCTTCAGCCGCTCGATATCTGAACGTTTTTCACGGGGAACTTTCAGCAGGATCGAAAGTTCATTCTGTTCCGTCGAGATATGCACCGCCCCGGCAGGCATGCCGGAGAGCGCCACCTGGAGAATCTGAACCACATCCTCCGTGGCAATCCCGCTCCGGGCCGCCTTCTCCCGATCCACTCGAAAGAAAGCCTTCTCCTGATTGGCCTCCACATACGAGTCCACATCCACAACCCCGGGCTCCTTGCGCATCTGATCCTCAAGACTCTTCGCCGCGGCAATCAGCTCATCATAATGTTGATACGGCTGACCGTAGACTTCCGCCACCACGGAGGACAACACAGGCGGTCCAGGGGGAAGTTCCACGAGCTTAAGACTCGCGCCCGTCCGCATCGCAAGCGCAGCGATGTCATTCCGGATCCGCAGCACCAGGGCATGGCTATCCATCTCCCGCTGCTTCCGGGGCAGCAGACTGACCCGGATATCGGCGACATTCGCGCCCTGCCTCATGTAATAATGCCGTACCAGCCCATTAAAATCCATGGGCGAAGCCGAGCCGACCGTGGAGGTGAAATCGGTGACTTCCGGCACGGTTCCCAGATAGGCTTCCAATTCCCGCACCACTGCGTCGGTCCGTTCCAGCGTGAACGATTCCGGCGTGTCCACCAGGATCTGGAATTCATTCTTATTGTCGAAGGGCAGCATCTTGAGCGGAACCAGTCCGGTCAGGGCAAGCGCGATCGAGCCCGCAAACAGAAAGCCGATGATGGCGACCAGCGTCCAGGTTTTGGATTTGGATTCAACCAGCGGCTTCATCACCCTGGCATACAGCCGGTAGGTTGCCGTCTCCTTTACATTGCTCTCCTCATGCTCATGCCCTTCGACCTTGAGGATCTTGTTCGAGATCCAGGGGGTGATGGCCACCGCCACAATCAGGGAGCTAATCATCGCCAAAGGCACATTGAGCGCCATCGGCCGCATGTAGGGCCCCATCATTCCGGTGATGAAAAACATCGGAAGAAACGCAACCACAACCGCCAGGGTTGCCAGCACCAGCGGCGGCATAACCTCGTTCATGGCGAATGAAATGGCCTTCAGGCGCGGAAGCTTCTTCATGGCCAGATGCCGGTAAATATTCTCCACGCCGACAATCGGGTCATCCACAAGCAACCCCAGCGCCAGGATCAGCGCAAACAGGGTCACGCGATTGATGGTGTAACCTGCCAGATAGTTGACCACCAGGGTCAGTGAATAGGTGATGGGGACAGCAATCACCACGATCAGCCCCACCCGCCAGTTCATGGCCAGGGCAATCAGTCCGATCACGGTGATGATCGCGATGGCCAGGCTTTCCAGGAGATAACTGACCTTTTCATTTGCCGCCTCACCATTGTTGCGCGTGATCCGCGTCTTCACTTCATCAGGAAGGGTCCCGCCCCGCATCCCCTCCAGCGCCTTTTCAATGTCGCGTGCCACCCAGACCGCGTTACTGCCCTTCTTCTTAGCAACCGCAATAGTGACCGCGGGGTAACTTGTCCTGAACCCTGAACCCTGAACCCCTTCCCCCCCCTCACCAAACCCGATCCGGGAATACGAGGTTGCCTCCTCCGGACCATCTCTCACGTCGGCCACATCGCGCAGATAAACCGGCCGGTCGCCATGCATTCCCACCATGAGGTTGCGAACATCATCAACACTGCGAAGAAACGCCCCGGTCTGGACTGCGATCTCCCGGTCGGCTTTCTGAAACGACCCGCTCGCGCTCTGCGCATTGGCGACCTTGAGTGCCCCGGCAATCTCCAGGGGCGAAATCCGACAGGCGGCCAGCCGCTCGGGATCCAGGTTCACCTGGATCTGGCGCTTCTGCCCGCCGTGGATCGTGACCCGGGAACTGTCCTCAACATGCTGAAGGCGGCTGGCCACTTCTTCCGCGACCCGATAGAGCTCAGGCTCAGTATAGCGGCCGCTGTACAGCGCCACATTGACGATCGGCACATCATCAATTTCAATCGGCTTAACCACCCAGCCGGCAATGCCGGGCGTGGTTTTGTCGATGTTCTGGAAGATCTTGTTGTACAGCTTGATCAGGCTGGCTTCGCGATCCTGGCCGACAAAAAATCGTACCGTAACCACTGCCATACCGGGGCGGGACATGGAATAGACATACTCCACGCCGTCAATCTGATAGAGCATGCGCTCCAGGCGCGAGGACACCAGACGCTCGACTTCCTCAGCGCTACCGCCGGGATAGGACACCATGACGTCGGCCAGAGGAACCACGATCTGGGGTTCCTCCTCGCGCGGGGTCGCCACAAGGGCCACCGCCCCGGCGACCAGGCTGATGATCATCAACAACACCGCCAGGTTCCCCCGCAGGAACCCATCCACCACCCGCCCCATAAATGAGAGTTTTTCGTCCATGGATCAACCCTCCTTCACAGGTTCGACCAGGATCACCTCGCCATCAGCCAGGCCGGAAATAACTTCCACCTGTCCGTCCCGGATAAGGCTGGTGCGCACCATGCGCCGGATCACGCGACCTTCCGATATCACCTGGACAAACTCCTGCTGACCGATCCGGTAGACCGCAGACAACGGCACCCACAGGGACTCGTGAGCCTCGCCCTCGAGCGTTATCCGGCCATAGGATCCGGGAAGGATGACTGGGGCCGTCTGTTCGAGCGTGATCTTGACCTTCTGGGAACGGCTCAGGGGATCCACTTCGCTCACGATTTCACGAACAACGCCCTTGACCGGTCTGGTCGTCCCGTCCAGATCCACTGAAACGGCTTGATTCAATGTGAATTTCGAAAGGAGCCGCACGGGCACCGGCAGTTCGAGCCTCATCACGCGCGGGTCATAGACCGACATCAGAATTTGTCCCGGCGCAACCAGGTCGCCCGACTCAAAGTGACGATCCGTCACAATCCCGTCGAGTGGTGAGGTAATTTCGGCATAACTGAGCATGATGCGCATCTGCTGGAGCCGCGCCCGGGCAGCCTCTAGCCCGGTTTGGGCGGCCACTTTCGCCTGATCGGTGGCTGCGCCCTTTTCAAAAAGCTGGAGTGTCCGGTTATACTCAACCTCAGCCTGCTTGAATTGCGCATCGGCACCGGCACACTGCTCCCGGATATCACGGTCATCAAGGGTGGCCAGCACCTGGCCATTTGTCACCGCATCGCCCGCCTTGACTCGCATCAACTGAATGGTTGACGGGAGCCTGGCACTCAGATTGACCCAGCGTTCAGAGGCGGCCGTGCCGACCACCTCCACGGGTGAGGCGGTCCGGGTCATTTTAACCGTCAGGGTCCGGGCGCCATCCGGCAGGGCAAAACCCGGAAGATGCTCGCGTTTCCCCGGGCCCACCTTCGACTCAAAAGTACCGGCCATCCACAAAGCCATGCCGACCAATCCCGCAAATCCTGCGGCCGGCCGCCAAGCGATCTTCATTATCTTTCCAACCCGTTCTTTCACTGCACTCATCTTCGTTCCTCCTCTGTATACTTTTCCGCAAGCCTGCCACCCGCCCGTTCCACATTGGCTCGTGCGATGAGGCGGTCATACTGGGCGGCGACTTTTCTGGTGCGGGTGGCGATCAACCCCACCTGCGCGGCCATCAATTCCGTAATATCCGCTGAGCCTTGTTTGTAACGCTCCTCCGTGATCCGCAGGGATTCCCCGGCACTGACCAGGCTCTTTTCCGCCACCTCAAACCTCTCGAGGGCCTCCTGTTCGTTCAGGAGGGACTGGGTCATATCCAGTCGCAGCATATTTCCAAGTTTGTCGGCTTCAGCCTGAGCCGCCACCAGTCCGGCAGAGGCGCGGGCCAGCCCTGAACGGGTCCGGAATCCGTCAAAGACATTCAGTTCAACGGCGGCGCCGACGATGTAACTCTGCTCCGCTCCGCGGAAAGGATCGGTATCCCAGTCCACTGAGCCAAAGGCATTAAGGACAGGCGCATAGTCCCGGCGGGCCCGGGAGACTTTGGCCTCCGCCATCCGTACTTGAGCCTGCGCGGCGGACCATTCGGGACGGGACTCGACTTTTCCGGCCGGATTCGTTCGATCAGACTGTTCCGGCGGATCAGACAGATCAGCCAGGTCTGACGATTTCAGCAACTCCTCGCCGATCGCCATGTTCAAGGCGGCCGCCGCCAATTGCAAACCGTTCCGGGCGCGGATCAAGTCTTCACGGGCTTGAGAAAGCTGAACCTCCAGATTCAATACATCGGTTTTCAGAGTGCCTCCAGCCTTAAATCGCTCGGTGGCAACGCGAAGGCTTTCCATGATACTCCTGACCGACTCTTCCCGAACCGTGACAAAGGCACGCGCCTGAAGGGTTCCGTAATAGGCCCGTGTGATCTGATACACCAGATCATTGCGAACCGTGTCGAGGGTAGACTCCATGGCCTGCGCCCCCATCTTCGCGGCCCGTTTATCCGCGATCCGCCGGCCGCCATCACACACACGCCACTGGGCCACAACACTGCCCCGTGCGTTTTCGATATCATCCGGATGGTTGAAATCTTTTTCAAGTGAGGCGCGCCTTTGATTCAGCGACATAAAAAACGCCTGCGGCGGGTTGTCCGTCCGCGCCCAGCTCCCGGCAAGTCCCAGTTGTGGGTAATAGGCCGAGGAAGCCTCCTTCACGGCGGCAATCGCGGCCTCGACACGGGCGGATGCCGACCGAGTATCCGGACTCCCCTTCAACGCCGTTGTGATGCATTGGGACAGGGTCGGCGCCGTTCCGGCCCTTCCCGTCAGGGCTAAACCCGCTGTACCCAGAACCATGCCAGCCATCCATACTGATTTTAGTGTCAAACTCATGCTCACCTCTTTTCGTCACTCAAAACAACGAACAATCTATTCAATTATCAGAATATGTCAATTATTAATTATTATTTTCTCGGCCATCCGGTTTTCCTGTATTCCTTTGACCCCATGCGTCACATGCGTTACTTAGTTTTATTCGCATGACTGCATCCCGTCAAAACTATTCGGCAGAACTGTTGCTGGTCACCATTGGCCATGGCCTGTTCATCGGCCTGCTTCTCGCACTTCCCCTGATCCACGGCTGCGACGAGTCTGTGACCGATATGAGTAAACCCCTTGAACTCTACGTCGAACCGCCGCCCAGCGATTCGCAGGCATCCCCCACCGACCTGATGAAGGATATCCCCAAGCCGGAGGAAAAGGCCGTGGAAAAGAAGGAGCCGCCCCCTCCCGACAAGGATGAGGTCGCAATCCTTGAAAAACCAAAGAAAAAAACGGATATCAAACCGAAGGAAACCCCCAAGCCCGAGATAAAAAAAACGGGCGGAATTAAAATCAGCAAAACACTGGTGAAAAAATCGATGCCCAACGGCAAGGGAAAGCTGACTCCCGAGGAAGTGCGAAAACTGCTGGAGCGCGGTGCCAAGATCGGTAAAAAATCCAGCCTGTCCGAGGCGGACATGCGCCGCCTCCTGAATGGCGATTCCCGGTTTGGCGACGGCTCCCCGATCTCCCAGGAATTTGTGGTGCTCGACATGGTACGCCAGGCCATGTACCGGGCCTGGGATCAACCGACCGACATCGGGATCGCCGGGCTGGTCACCAAAGTGGAACTGACCTTCAGTTCCAATGGCGCCATCATCGGAAGCCGGCTGCTGAACAGCTCCGGTAACGCCGTAATGGATGCCTCGGTGATGCGGGCCGTGCAGTCGGTTCGCCGTGTATCCGGCCTGCCGCCCTCCTATCTTGCTTCCCACCGCCGAATTCCCGTTTCGTTTGAATTGACAGGAACCCGGTGAGGGGGATAATGCGGGGCGATTTTTGATCCCATCGTAATCGTAATCATAATCGTAATCGCGGAAAAGAGAGACTATGAAGAATAAAATATTATTTACGTTACTGTCGGTGATGTTTGTTGTTCCCTCCTTTGCCCAGGAAGTGGTGGTCTCCAAATCCGGCGGCACCAAGACCAGCCTTGACTTGTCCGCCTACGGGGCGTCGGGAGCGGGCGGATTTATTTTCCGGCAAACCCTGACTGACGACCTGTCGCGATGCGGGTGGTTCTCCCTGACGCGGCCGGCCTCCTATACCGTCACCGGATCCTGCCACGACAACAACGGCTCGCTCTCGGCGGATTGCCAGCTCATGAATGTCCTGAAGTCGACTATTGCCTTGAATAAAACCTATACCGACACCCCGGCCAACGCCCGACGCCTGGCGCACCGGGTGGCGGACGACATTATCATGGCAACCAAGGGCTTTCGCGGCATCTGCTCCGGACGAATCGCAATGGTGGGAACTTCGACCGGAAACAAGGAACTGTATCTCTGCGATGCCGACGGGGGCAATATCCGTCAGCTCACTCGCGACCGCTCGATCAGCTTGTCGCCACACTGGTCGCCCGACGGCTCACGCATCGTCTACACATCCTTCATGAAGGGATACGCCGACATCTTTATGATCAACACCCAAAGCGGAAGTCGCTCCGCGGTGGCCCGCTATCCCGGAATCAACATGGCGGGCGCCATCTCGCCCGGCGGCGGGGAAATGCTCATGGTTCTCTCGCGGGACGGTAATCCCGAAGTCTATTCCAAATCCTTTGGAAGCGAACAATTGATTCGCCTGACCCGCACCCCGCGCGCCGGTGAAGCCAGCCCGACCTGGTCACCCAACGGGTCCCAGATTGCCTATGTCTCCGATCTGGCTGGAGCGGGCTCCCCCCAGCTCTATGTCATGGACCGGAGCGGAACCAGCCGGCGCCTGACGTCACGGGGCAAGGAAAATGTGGATCCGGACTGGGGCGCCAATAACCTGATTGCCTACTCCAGCCGCCGAGGCGGGCTCTATGGAATCTACATCATCAACCCCTCCTCCATGGATGAAAGGCTTGTCAGTCCGCCGGACGGCAACTACAAGGATCCAGCCTGGGCCTCCGATGGCCGGCATCTTGTCTGCTGCAAGCAGGAAGGGAACAATTCACGCTTATATCTCCTTGACACAATGGGAGATGCACCCGTATGTTTGACGCCTAACGGTGGAAGTTGGTTCTCACCCGCGTGGTGTTCCAAATAACCCCTTTAATCAAAGCAAACGAACTGAATAAGGAATACTGATGATGAACAAACGCATGATGGTTTCGGTTTTACTGGCTTCCGTAGTCGCGATTTCCATGACGGGCTGCAAGGGTTTTTTCGGCAAGAAAGGCTCCAAGGATGGTAGCGTCACCGATGTTTCGGGCATGGGCAATGCCGACGGTCTTGGCGCCATGAACGGAGCCGGGGGCACCCGCATTGAAGGTGCCGGCGCGATCATTGACGCGCAACTGGTCGCGGTTCAGTTCGCTTTTGATAGCGCCCAGGTGGACGATACCGAGCGCGCCAAGGCTGAAGCCGCCGCCAGTTACCTGCAAGCCAATTCCGGCACCTTCGTAACTCTGGAAGGCCACTGCGATGAACGCGGGAGCGCCGAGTACAACATGTCCCTCGGCGAACGCCGCGCACAGTCCGTCCGGACTTACCTGATGAACCTCGGCGTGGATAGCACCCGTATCCAGACCAAGAGCTTCGGCTCCGAGAAAGCCAAGGATCCCGGCCACGATGAAAAAGCCTGGGCGGTCAATCGTCGCGTCGAGTTCGTCGTCATGAAGCAGTAATACGACGCAATCAATCTTAATCGTAATCTTAATCGTAATCGTAATCTCAGGCTAGCGGTCTGGATTAAGATTATGATTACGATTAAGATTAAGATTATATGAATCTTCCCTGTTCCATACCGTCCGTCTCCTGCCTTGCCCTCATCGGCGATGTCGGCGGCATGGAGTTGCTGGTGATCATGGGCGCCGTTCTGATCCTCTTCGGAGGAAAAGGCCTTCCGGGCATTGCGCGATACCTCGGCAAAATCACCCGGGATCTCCAACGCGCCTCGGAGGATTTCAAAAAACAACTGCTGACGGCGGACCAGGATTCAGAAAATGAAGCCCTGACGCCTGAGATTAAAGATATTAAGTCGGAGCCCCATGACACCGCAGGATGACAACAACTTGCTGGGGGAAACGGCGAAGCCCTTCCTAAAGCATCTTGATGACCTTCGCCGGGCGCTGGTGTGGAGCACCGCCGCCCTGCTCATCGGCATGGGGACGGCCTGTTATTTTGCTCCCGCCTTTTTTAAAATCCTGAAGGCTCCTTTGAAGGGAGTGGTTCCCAACCCCGACACCTTTATCCGGACCCTGGATGTAACGGGGGGAATGAATGTGGCACTGCAGACGATTATCTGGGGCGGCGTACTGATGAGCGCCCCGGTGATCGTGTTTTCCATCTGCTGGTTCGTTTTTCCAGGATTGACCCGCCGGGAGCGGCGCATTCTGCTGGGAGGGCTTGGGGTCGCCGCCCTTCTGTTCATCACCGGGGTCCTGATGTGCTACTTCAGGGCTCTGGGACCCGCGCTCGAAATCATGCTCTGGTTCAATTCCTGGATGGGTATTGATATCGAATACTTCACCGTAACCAGCTATATCGGGTTCGTTTTAAAACTGCTCCTGAGCTTCGGCCTGACCTTTGAACTTCCCATTGTAATCCTGATTCTGGGTCAGCTGGGCATCATCAACTCCCGACAGCTCCGGGATAAACGGCGCCATGCCATTGTTATCATCCTGGTTCTGGCCGCCATCATTACCCCCACTCAGGACCTGGTCTGCCAGCTGATACTCGCCCTCCCCCTGATTGCCCTGTATGAGCTTTGCGTCTGGATCATCTGGGCGAGGGAGAAGCGTCTTATTTCCCGACCAGGCTGAGGAATTCGGTACGGGTCGAGGCGTCGTTGTGGAAGCTGCCGAGAACGGAGGAGGTGACCATGACGGAATCCTGCTTCTCGACCCCCCGCATGATCATACACAGGTGGCGGCACTCCATGATCACCCCCACGCCTTCGGCATTGATGGCCTCCATGATGTCATGGGCAATCTGAGCGGTCAACCGCTCCTGGATCTGAAGCCGCCGGGAATAACAATCCACAATCCGCGCCAACTTGCTCACGCCCAGCACTTTTTTCCTGGGAATATAGCCAATATGGCAGGATCCGAAAAAAGGAAGCATGTGGTGTTCACACAGGCTGTACACTTCCACATTTTTCAGCAGCACCATGTTGTTGGCTTCGGCATTGAACAGCGCATTATTGATCACACGCCGCGCAGAGGTCTTGTATCCTGAGGTCAGGAAAGCATACGCCTCAGCCACCCGCTCCGGCGTCTTGAGCAACCCCTCCCGCGCCGGATCCTCCCCGATTTCCTTGAGCAATTCCCGCACCAGCGTCGCGACCCGTTTCTTATTCATGCTGACTCCTGACTTCTGGAAATCTCCACCTCGCTGCAGCGGGCAAACCGGAGTGCCCCCAGCTTTTGAATAACCACCGTGACGCGCTGGACGCGGGGATCGACCAGTGCCAATTCAGCCACCCGCTGAGCCATCCGCTCAATCAGCCGGAAGGACTTCTTTTCGCACTCCGCCAGAACCGCCTTCTTCACCGCCTTGTAGTCAACCGTATCGCGCAAGGCATCGCTACGGCAGGCCTTCTGAAGGTCAACATACATCGTGACCGTGATCACCACATCCTGCGGCAGACGCCGCTCCCCGGCCGTTACCCCAACCCGGCACCGCACCCTCAAATCACGAATCCGAAGTTTATCCAGTTCAGTCATGGAGTCTCCTCTTTTGGCGGATCATATCAGGATCCTCGCCGGAATCCAAGAGGCATAACTAGACTGAAGGGACATAAGCCCCTCCTACTAATCAGCAAATTACTAGTTGATTCATCGTGATCTCTATGTATAATGCCGCTCTAAATAACGACAAAGGAGTTGCCATGATAAATTTGAATGAGTTGAGAGCTGACGATCTGAAGAAAATCATGAACATCCGCCGCAAGATCGAGGTTTTGGAAGTGGAGATGGCCGAGATCCTGAAAAAGGCGCAGAAGCGGGAACCGCCACTGAGCGTTTCCATCCGGAATATGCGCCTGCCGCGCAAGGCCCAGCCCAGCCTCCGGGAACTGATCACCACCATCCTGACCAAGTCCGAGCGGCCGATGTCCGTTCAGGATCTCTACGAAGCCAGCATCGGCGAAGGCTACCAGTGGCGCTCGCAGGAACCCATCAACGCCCTGAACGTCAAGATGTACACCGACCGGACCTTCAAAAAAGCGTCACCCGGCCTGTTCGTCGTGCGGAACCCGGCGAAGTAAGGAAAACTAATGTCAGATCCTGCCCCCGCCGAAATGCACAAGGCCATGTTCATGCAGCTGGTCATCATGCTGTCCTCCTCCGCGATGCAGCATTTAGGAAAAATCATCAACCCGATGACCGGCAAAACGGAACTTAACCTGGACGCCGCTCAGGCCACTATTGACATGGTGGAGATGATCGAGGTCAAGACCAAGGGGAACCTGGACCGGGATGAGGATCGTCTGCTGAAAACAACCCTGACCTCCCTGAAAATGAACTATGTGGAAACGGCGTCCTCCGTACCCGCCCCCAAGCCCGCCGAACCGGCAGCTGAGGCGAAGAAGGACGATTTACCGAATCAGCCGGACAAGGGTTAGCTCCAGAACGGTCTGGCCGGAGACACGGCTGGACACCAGGGATTCATGCGCCTCCATCAGCAGGCTCTGGTTGCGCCTCAACTCGGCGGCTGTGTAAAGCTTGGCCTGGCCAACCATTTTACCGATCACAAAGGGATGAATCGAGCGCGGATCACGCTTGAAAACCGCCGCCAGAAGGGCTTCCGCCTCCCCCGGCATACCGCCCCACTCCGCCTGACGTCCCCCGAGCCGTAACCACCCCTGATCCAGCGCCTCGCGGTATAGCATCAAATCCCGCACGCGGTTCATGAGCGAAATCACAATCCCGATCGGGCTCTCCTTGCCGGCCATGAATTCGCCGACAATCTCCAGGGCTTCCTTCATATTCCGCTCGCCCACGGCATCCTGCAAATCCCACATCGCCGAGGTAGGGGTGGCCGAGACCACCGCCTGAACATCCTGCCGGGTCGCCCGGCGGCGCTCCCCGAGAAACAGCGCCAGTTTTTCCGCTTCCATCTCGATCAGCCGGGAATCAGCGCCCACCCGCGCCTGCATCAGTTCCAGCGCATCAGCATCGGCCGTGATCCCCCTGTCCTTTAAGGCCCGGGGAATCTTCTCCCGCGCCATCTGCTCAACTTGGTACGCCTTCTCAGGCAGCATGAACTCGCGAACCTCAAACCGGGACGAGAAAAGCTTATAGAGGGCGGATCGCTTGTCCAGCTTGGGAGCCGTCATCAGAAGCGTGGCATCCCCCGCGTGCCCTGCCTCCAGCGCCCCGGTTAGCTCCTTCATGGCCGCCTTGATGGCCTCATTGGCGGCGAGTCTCACATCCCCGAGAAAGGTGACAGATCGCCACCAGACGAGTTTTCCGCGAACCATGAGAAAACCCGGGGTCACCAATGCCTCATGGCACCGCTTGATGATCGCCACCGCCTCATCCTCGGAGTCGGATCGGCCCTCGATAATTTCAAGCCCAAAGGCCTGTTCTGCTGGAGGGACAAGCTGTCCCACCAGCTCACGGGCGGCAGTGGTCAGAGGATACTCGTCATCCCCCATAAATAGATAAGCTTGCTTCCGGTTAGTCATCCTTGCCAGTCAGCTCCAAAAAATGTATTAATGCTTCTATCAGTTTGATGGTGGTTTGTCACGAATTGCGATTATTATGAAGCAATGGTTGTCAAAATTCCGTGCCCAGCGTTTGAAGGAACGATTCAAGGACGGGGTTCGGACAGATCCAGACGCGAATCTTGCCTGGTGGAACCAGCCGCTCATCTCGCTGGCCATCGGCATGGGGCTCTGGGGCGCGACAAGCCTGCTCATTCCGGCTGAAACCGGCGCTCGCTCGGGTGAATCATTGAATGACTCGCTCCTGAAGGCCGCGCACGAACTCCTGTTGCTCGCCATTACCCTGATTTCCGGGATGATGCTGAGGGTGCTGGCTCCGGAAGTGCTCAAAAACAATACGAGGCTGCTCCTGCTGGCTCTCTGCGCCCTGACACCGGTCCTGCTGGCCAGTATCCTGCTCCACCAGGCCAGCCACATAACCGTGTTTCCATCAGCGGCCGCGGGACTCCTGATTCCCTTTGCCCTGGCACCCCTGCTCGCAGGCGTCCTGCTCGGGGGCGCGGCCGCCGTCGTGGCGGGCCTATGGGCAACCTTGACCTGCTTCATGATCGGAAATTTCAGCGTGCCCATTCTGATTTCCAGCCTGATTGCCACGGCCTTTGCCGCCCGTATGGCGCGGGGACTCCGGCGCCGTACCCAGCTGATCCGGGTGGGGCTCCTCATCGGCCTGTTCCAGATGGCCAGTCTGACCGTCATGATTCCCGCAGACTCCGTTATGACGGGAAAATGGGTGCTGATGTGTGTGTGCAGCGGACTGGGTGCCGCCCTGCTCACACTCCTGCTTCTTCCGCTCTGCGAGGCCCTGTTCGGGGTAACGTCCAATATGACCCTGCTTGAACTCTCCGATCTCGCGCACCCCCTCCTCCAGCGCCTTGCCTTCGAGGCACCCGGCACCTACCACCATAGCCTGATGCTCGCCAACCTCGTTCAGGCGGCAGCCGATGCTATTGGGGCGAACTCGGTTCTGGGCCGTGTCGGCGCCTATTTCCACGATATCGGAAAAATCACCAAACCCGGCTACTTCACCGAAAATATCCGGAACGACGAGAATCCACACGGTGAACTGACGCCCAGCATGAGCGCCCTGCTGGTCATGGCCCACATCAAGGAAGGGCTCTCCCTGGCCATGCTGCACAAACTGCCACGTCCGATCATGGATTTGATTCAACAGCATCACGGAACCGGCCTGGTCTTCTTCTTTCACCACAAAGCCGGTCAACAGGCCCAGGCTGAATCCCAGACCTCCACCGGGCGGGGCCGGAGTACACACGTGGATGAATCAAGCTACCGGTACCCGGGTCCCAAACCCGTTTCCCGTGAGGCGGCGATCCTCATGCTCGCCGATTCCGTTGAAGCCGCCTCGCGCTCACTCGAGAAGCCCTCCCCCGCGGCCATCAGTGAACTGGTTGATCGCCTGATCAACGCCCGTTTCGAGGATAAGCAGTTGGATGCCTGCGAAATGACACTGGCCGAACTCAGCAAAATCAAGCGGGCCTTCGTATTCTGCCTCTCTAATATGCTCCATTCCCGCATCGCGTATCCGAAGGCGGACGAAAAGAAAAACTAACGGAAGAGAAGATTTACCACGGAGAAGTGGAGGATTAAGAGAGAGGAAGACGAACACGAAGAAAATGTTGCGGCATTTTTCACGCAGGGAAATACCCTGCGTGA
>CAJBSZ010000053.1 GCA_903958395.1 uncultured bacterium
GGAATCAGTGATCGGCTGGCGTCGGAATTCGTGATCGGTTCAGATTGGAATCCGTGATCGGATCGCGTTGGAATACGCACCCAGAGGCGGTACTACCCCCGGAAGAAGCGCGCCTCGCATGTGCCGCCGCCACCGCCGCGAAAGACGCCTGCGAAAAAGGAGCACCCGTACGTCCACGCCTTGCCGTCGTCCGGTCGATCCGCCCCGCTGTAGCTGACGTGCTCGCAGTCACGGACCCACTCCGTCGCGTTCCCCGCAAGGTCGCAGACGCCCCAGGTGTTGTTCCCCGCCGGGATCGAGCAGGCCGGTGCGGAATCGGTACAGAAGGTCGTAAGACTGCTGCTCGGCTCCGCGTCCCCCCATGGGTAGTTGTCCCCCGCGCTTCCGTTCCGCGCCGCGTACTCCCACTCCGCCTCGCTGCATAGCCGTCCGCCCGCCCAGGCGCAGAAAGCATACGACTGGCCCCAGTCCACATGCCATTGACCTGAAGGCCACGGCCAACCCGGAACGCCGCTCCGGGAAACAAACCCCACCCACAGCAGCCCCATTGAGACCCCGGCATTCACCGGTTGATGGACAACTGCGTTCGCGAGCGGACGTCAGGTCGGGGATTGCCAGGAATGAGACCGCGAAGACCAGGATTTCGTCGCCCTGGGTGCCGGAATCGAGGCCGGGGATACCCGGTTGTCGATGCGGTTTCGTGGTTGATGTTGCCTATACGCCGATGACATTTGCCTGCGGCCAGCATATCCATGACGGAATGCTGGTACAAGTCTAAACGCTGGAGTCGACGATGGCCATGAAGTGCTACAAACTGGCAGGCCCTACAAATCTGCCGACACAGCCTGACATTTCAAATTATCCCGCGTGACAGCAGCAAAAAAATCCCGGCTCCACAGTTCAACGGACCGCGAATCGCGAATGAAAGGAATAACATCGGCCTTTGCGCGGGCAAAATCGACTGCTGCAAAACGGCAGTCAAGCAGGGCCAGAAGGCTTTCGCGATCAATGGACTGCGTGCCTGACCAATGCCCGCTCTGACGCATACGGGCCTCAAGATGACTGACGTTCACGGGGATGTTCTGTGACAAATACCAGACGTAATCAAAGAAATCCCGACCTTTGACCCGCTGTTTCCAGTTACGACACAAAAGGGCGTGAAGCTTGCCGGCAAACAGGGACGGCGTGTCATACAGACGAACAGAATATGGAATCGGGGAAAGTCGGTATTTGACTTCAAAATCGGCGCCGGCGGGCGGATCGGTATCCACCTCAAACTTGATATTCAACAGTTCATTCTTCGGGACGCCCGGAACCGGAGGCTCAACCGCGGCAATCTTCATCAGGTGAATCAGCGTCCCGCCCTTGATAAACGCCGACTGCACTGCCGAATCGGTACTCTTCGGCTTCTGCGTTACTTCCATGTCAAAACCCCAGGAACCAAGTTCGTCCCGGACGGCTGGAAGATAGATGCCAAGATCAAAGGCGGGGTCCGGTTCTGTCAGGCTGAAATCGAGGTCC
>CAJBSZ010000054.1 GCA_903958395.1 uncultured bacterium
CATCGCCCAGGGAAAATCTCCAATCGAAATCAAGGAGTTCGCGAGAACGGGGAGCGGCCTGAAGCCAAGCGGGAAGACACAGCAGGGAAACGAGGACGACAGTCCAGCGACCGAACCGCCTCACGGCATAGAGGGCAGACCTGATCATATGACGATCCCATCGGCAGCGCCGTCCAGTTCCAGTTTGATGATGGTGTCGATCGGTTGCTGATCGGACTGATGCACGCTGATGGTGATCTGGTTGTCCTTCTGCTCCACCTCGACTTTGCCACCACGAAGGAGTGAGCTCCTGACGATTTTCTTTCCAAGATCCGGCAGCACCAGTTTGTCCCCGCCCCATTTCAGGACATGCACATAGACCACGTTACCCTTGTGCGTCGATCCCAGGGCAGTGTTGCACTTGAAGGGCCCGCCCCGCGTGCCGTAGATGCTCTCCCCATATTTCGCGAGCCAATCGCCCATCTCCCGGATGCGGTCAGCCTGCTCCGGCGCGATCACCCCCTCCGGCGTCGGGCCGACATTGAGAAGCATGTTTCCATCACCGCAAGCAGCTCGAATGAGGAATCCCAGACAGGTCTCCAAATTCTTGACGCCGTCCTTACTGCCTCTCCAGGCCCACTGACCGTGAGCGGAGACGGTCATGCACGACTCCCACGGGCGCGTGTTGTTGAAGCTGCCAATCGTCTGTTCCGGCGTGGCGTAATCGCCGCCATCGCCGGTCCGGTCGTTGATCAGGATATCGGGCTGAAGCTCGCGCACCATTTTCATCGTCACCTTGCCTCTCCCTTGGAACATCTGTGGCACATCGTTCCAGATCGTCAGCAATGGACCGTAGTTGGTGATCAATTCCTTGATCTGGGCCAGCAGGTAGCGGTTGTAGGAATCCAGATCCGATTTCTCCCGCTTCACCTTGCCGCCGGGGCTGGTCAGCGGAAAGTCCGGGTGATACCAGTCGCACACCGAGTAATAGGCCCCGAACTTGAGACCCTGTTTCTTGCAGGCCTCGCTCAGTTCCTTGACCACGTCCCGCTTGAACGGCGTGTGCATGATGTTGTAGTCCGTTTGTTTCGTGTCCCAAAGACAAAACCCATCATGATGCTTCGTCGTCAACACGATGTATTTCATTCCGGCGGCCTTGGCGATGGACACCCACTCGTCGGCGTTGAACTTCACCGGGTTGAACGTCTTGTAGAGGTTGTCGTATTGCTCCTGAGAGACCCCACCCTTTTGCCCGCCCCGCGACCAGCCGATCTCCTTTCCGGTCTGGCTGACCGGCCCCCAGTGAATGAACATGCCAAAGCGCAGGTCCTTCCAGGCTTCAATCGCCTCCGGCTTGGCTTTACGCCAATCGGGTTCAGCCGCCATGAGGCAGTGCGCGGCTGCGACCAATGAAAAGAGGGCTGCCCAACGGACTGCTTTTGTTAATGGATCCCTTTGCGACGGTATCGTGTGTCGTATCATTTGTTGATTCCTCCTGTGTTATCTTTTTCCATAAACAAGCTTGTCTCGTCCGGCTGTAGATTGACACATTGCAACAGAAAGGCCGGTTTCAGTGCGTGTTGCAATAAGGTATAGTGAGGCGTTCAAGTCGCAGGTACTGAGAGAGTTGGAAGATGGCAAGTATGACA
>CAJBSZ010000055.1 GCA_903958395.1 uncultured bacterium
AGAGAAGTCAGATCCATGAATCGAACTGGGTGACCCGAATAATCGGGCCACCCAGTTTTACGCCGCGCGGTTTAACCCAGCTTTCCGCCGCTGTTCACACCCCTCGCCCCCCCACGTGCCATTTGCCGATGCAGGCCGTCCTGTAGCCGTTACCTTTGACCAGACTGGCTATAGTGAGCCGCTCCGGCTGGATGAGAGCCGGCCCGCCAAAGCCGCCAAAGACCCCCCGTTGGCTCCGGCTGCGCCAATCATAGCGGCCGGTAAGCAGCGCGTAGCGGGAGGGCGTGCACCCGCCCGCCGCAGAATGCCCGTCGGTAAACCGCATCCCCTGCGCAGCCAGCCGGTCGATGTTCGGCGTGGGAATCTTGCCGCGTTGAGGATTGTAACACTGCACATCACCGTACCCGAGATCATCGGCCAGGATGATCAGGATATTGGGCTTCGCGGCCTCCGCCCTGGCATACACCCCAAAACTACACAGCGCTGCCATCAGGATTTGTTTCTTCATAGCCTTCAATGCCTTTCATCCCGTGCCGCCTTCTCCGGGTTCGTCACGGCATTCTTTCCGTAAAACGAGTAGTCATCCTGCGGAGCGGGGGCGGCGGTCTTATCACGCCCCCGGACATCCGACCACATGGCGGGATCGGCCTTGACGGGCGACGGCAGGAACGGGCGGCGCTTGGCGGGTGTGATCGGCAATTCCAACCGGGCCGGCTTGACGCCATCGCTCTCGGCGATCAACACCGCCTTGCCGGGTTCATCAAGCGACTGGACAAGCACCTGGGCCAAACCGGCCCAGAGACTGCGCACGGGCACCTTGTCCGGTTCACGGGTGGCGGCGTCGCCATTGCCGGATCCCAGTAGACGGGCTGGCCCTTCGACGCGGAAGCGGATCGTATTGGTCGCGGTCGGCACCGGCCGGCCCTGGGCATCCACCGCCTGCATCGTCACCACCGCCACGTCCTCATGGTTCGCCCGCAGTTCCACCCGGTCGGGGACCAACGCGACGGCCACCGGCTCACCCGTGGTTTCGCGCTTGTCGCGCATAACCACCGCGCCGTTCCTGAACCCGATCGCCTCGATCGCCCCCGCCTCATAGGGTACCGTCCACGACAAATAGCCAAGTTTAGGCATCGGCTTGCGGCCCTGGCTCCTGCCATTGACAATCAGGTCAATTTCATCGCAATTACTGTAGACCCACACGTCGATCGGCTGGCCTTCCCGGCCCTTCCAGTTCCAATGCGGAAAGACATGCACCACCGGCTCGGCGCTGTAAGCGGCCTTGTAGTAAAAGGCGCCATCCTTGGGGAACCCGCACAAGTCGAAGGCACCGAAATGACAGGACACGATATGGGGCACCTCGCCGGGCATCTTGCAGCGGGCCCATTCATTGGGGAAGAACGGGCCCGGCTCGCCACGGTAGTCAAAACCGGTCCAGATGAATCCGCCGCACATCCACGGCCGCTCGGACTGGCGCTTGACCTCGGCCAGGGTGAAGGTGCCGCCGGAGAAATTGTGTTTTTCGTCGTACGAGAGCAGCCGCCCCTGGAGTTCCTGCTTCTCATAGACGCCGCGCGACGTGTAGCTCCTGGCCATCTCGGTCTCGATGATGGGTTTATCCGGGTACAGCTTGTGGATCTTGTCCCAGGTGTCCCAGGTGTAATTGAACCCGATCAGATCAAGTTCCGTGGCCGCTGAACCGGGGATTTCATGCCCCTCGTTCTGCCCCATCGCAACCGGCCGGGTGGTATCCATCGAGCGCACACAGTCACGCATCCCCCGGGCGACCTGGCCGCCAATCGGGGTATGCTGGAAGGCAACCTCCTCGTTACCGATGTTCCAGGCGATGACGCTCGGCGAGTTGCGGCAGGAAAGCACCAACTGCCTCAATTCCTTCATCGCCTGTTCACCCGTACTGAACTTGCGGTTCTCGGCAAGGACCAGCATCCCGAGCCGGTCGGCCACGCGGATGACCGGCCCGCCGGGGTGATGGGCTGTGCGATAACCGTTGAAGCCGAATTCCTTCAGCCGCTTGAGGCGGAATGCAAACACGTCATCCGGCAGGGCAATCCCCACCCCCGCATGATCCTGGTGATTGGCGGCGCCCCTGATCTTCAACGATTTGCCGTTCAGGAAAAACCCGAGGTTCGCATCAAAACGGATCGTACGTATGCCGAAGGTCTGCTCGAAGCGGTCGACCACCCGCCCCTCATTCTCCAGTTCAACCACGGCGGTATAGAGCTGCGGCTCTTCCAGTGACCAGAGCCGCGGGTGGCGCAATTTGGCCTCCACGGAGGCGGCCGTTTCGCCCCCGGGCCCGACCTCGACACGGCGCGAGCCCTCAGCCACCTCCCGGCCTTCGGGATCAAGCACCCGGGTTCTGATCTTCACCTCGGCACGCGCCATGCCCTTGTTCGCGGCAGCCACCTGGATCCGCAAATGGGCAGGCCCTTCCGGCGTGTCCTCAAGGAAGCTCCTCCCGCCGTCCGGATCCACCTTGAACCAGCTCTGCACATAAACCCCGCCCCAGGGCACATGGACGGGTGCGGTCTTGACCAGATAGACGTCGCGGTAGATTCCCCCACCCTCGTACCACCAGCCCTCCGGCAACTTACCATCCACGCACACACTCAGGACATTGCTGCCGCCATAGTTGATGAATTCCGTGATATCGAACTGAAACGGTGCATACCCACTCTCATGGCGGCCGACGATGAAGTTGTTGCAATAGAGCGTCGTCGTCTGGAACGCCCCCTCGAACTCCACCGTTATCCGCCGCCCCTTGTCCGAGGCCGGAATCGTGAAAGGCCGCCGGTACCACCCCACTTCCGCCGGGAAGTAGCCATGCCCCACGTTGCCTTTGTCGGAGGCAAACGCCTCGATGGTGAAATCGTGGGGCAGGTCAATCGCGCGCCACGCCGCATCGTTGGTATAGGCCAAGCCGATTCCCGGCTCCGTGCCGTAGGTTCCGTTCTTGGCGTACTTGCCCCAGTGGTTGACCGGCAGTTCCCCCTTGTGGAACTTCCAGCCATAATTCATCAGCAACGTCTCGCGGGACGCACAAGAATCCTGCCCGGCCGCAATGCCGGCTCCAGCCAGACCGACCGTCACAAAACAACAAACCAAAAACTGCTTTATCTTTATGTTCATCGTCACTCCACTAACTTGCGCCAACAAACGCGAACCTAACCCGGCAGAGCCGGAACCAAGATGAAGAGTTTGAACAGAAGATCAGGAAGCTCGCAAAGAAGATTTTCTTAACCGCCTCCGGCGGAAAAACATATCCCTTTGTGGCCTTTGTGTTCTTCTGTTCAAATTCTCTTCTGCTCCGAATCATGACCATAACTCGATTGATTGAACTCGCAAGGCACTACAGAATTACGCGCGTAAGCTATTACAAACCCCCGACCGCGTCAACCACCCGTTCGGGTGGTTATTCAAGACTGACGCCCTCAGGCTGATCGAGTCGTTCAATTCGCGCCCGGCCATCACCGCCACGGGTGATTTCCACCGATATGTGTCCATGCGGCGTCGGCACCACGCCGCGCGCCCATTCCAGCGGCCCCAGATTCGGAACGACCCGCACGCGCTTGAAGCCGGGCTCCAGGGCCTCGACGCCCAGGACATATCGCATCAAATAGTAGTTCCCCGTCGCGCCCCAAGCGTGGCACATGCTTAACAGATAACGGTTGTCGGGCGAAGCCGGAATGCGGCCATCGGGATAGATCATTTCCCAGATTGTGTCAGTGCCTGCATCCGCACAGGCCCGGCTGAAGCGCTTCAGCAGGTCCAATCCCTCTGCCACATGGCCGGCCTTAATCCAGGCGCCTGCCTCGTAGG
>CAJBSZ010000056.1 GCA_903958395.1 uncultured bacterium
CGGAGTGGACCGCGACCTCCGGGCGCGGTTTGTGCTTTCCAGGTACCTTCAAAAGTTCAGACGCCGCCCAGAGGTCGGCGTCCACCTGTGGAAACACAAGGTGCCTCGTTCAGGTGGACCGCGACCTCCGGGCGCGGTCTCGCTCCTGTCAGGTGCTTGTAAAGGATCTGCAATCCATCACCAGGCCCCAATCCTCCTCTGCCTGACACAACCCCTTGACCACCGGATTTCGCCTGATGTAAGCCGCCTTTTCGTCAAATTCAGATTGCCCCCGGATTCGGTGATCAAAGTAATTGTCCTGCCACAGAACACCGTTCTGCCGCTGATGGAACCGTTTCCAGTTACCGATGGTTCTGCTCATCCCCGGCTCCAAGGGAAATGACAGAAGTGCATGGATATGGTCGGGCATGATCAAAAAAAGATGCACAAACCACTTGGAGTCGTTGTGGTAACGCTTGCCAGACTCAATCAACCGGGCAGACAAGTCAGGGTGGGTTAAAGGCGCAGGAGCGTTTCTGTCCGCACGAATCCGAACGTGAAACACCGCTCCAGAATGAACCCATCCGGGAATTGAGTGGCCCAGTTTTCCAGGATAGGTACGCATGTTTTCCTTAACCTTCAGGTGCTTCACAAGTCTCAGCGCCGCTCGGAGATCGGCGCCCACCTGTGGGAGCGCTCAGGTGTAGCTCAAACAGTGCCTCGCTCAGGTGGACCGCGACCTCCGGGCGCGGTCAGTGCCAACCGGGCGTTTTCAAAAGTCCAGACGCCGCCCGGAGGTCGGCGTCCACCTGTGGAAACACAAGGTGCCTCGTTCAGGTGGACCGCGCCCTCCGGGCGCGGTCAGTGCCTGTTAAGCGCCCGGGGCTTCCCCGGATTCCGCTACCGCATCGTCATCCTCAGGCTCCACTGTTGTGGCGGCCACGAGTTTGTCGCCGGCATCGAGATTGATCAGGCGCACCCCCTGGGTCACGCGGCTGATCGTCCGGACATCGGCCACCGGCATGCGGATCATCTGGCCCTGGGCCGTGATCAGCATCAGCGCGTCGCCTTCCTGCACGGCGTGGGCGCCAATAATGGCTCCGTTGCGATCCGACGTCCGGATCGTCATCAGACCCTTGCCACTGCGCTTCTGGACGCGGTATTCGTCGAACCCGGTGCGCTTGCCGTACCCGTTCTCGGTACACACCAGGAACGTGGCGCGGGGATCCACAATCTCCAGACCAATCACGCGATCCTCATCGGAGAGCGTAATGCCGCACACCCCGCGGGTGTCGCGTCCCTGATCACGGAGCGCATCTTCCTTGAAGCGGATGCTCATCCCCTCATGCGTCGTCAGCACAATCTCGTTGTGTCCGTCCGTCTGCTTCACCCCGATCAGCCGGTCGCCCTCATCGATGGCGATGGAAATGATCCCGGCACTGCGGGGATTGCTGAACGCCGCCAGGTTGGTCTTCTTAACCACGCCCTTTTCGGTGGCAAAGACAATGAACTGGTTCTCGGCGAACTCGCGAACCTTGACCATGGCGGCTACCGTCTCGCCGCTCTGGACGTTCAGCATGTTCACCAGCGCCTTGCCCTTGGACGCACGCGACGCCTCGGGAATCTCGTAAACTTTCTCCCAGTAGACGCGCCCAGCCGAGGTAAAGAACAGAATGTAGTCATGGGTATTGGCCACAAAGAGGTGTTCGACATAATCCTCCTCCTTGGTCTCCATCCCCGCCACGCCCTTGCCGCCGCGACGCTGGGCCTTATAGGTGCTGACCGCCGTGCGCTTGATGTAACCGGTGTGACTGATTGTGATCACGTAGCCGCGGTCGGCAATCAGATCCTCAATATTCACCTCGCCCTCGTCGGGCACCAGACTGGTCTGCCGCTCGTCGGCATACTGCTTACGAACTTCGATCAAGTCGGCCTTGATCACCGCAAAGAGCTTCTCGCGACTGGCCAGCAGATCACGCAGGAAGGAGATCAGCTTGATCAGTTCCAGATACTCTGCCTCGATCTTGCCGCGTTCCAGCCCGGTGAGCTGGTAAAGGCGCATATCGAGAATGGCGTTGGACTGGATTTCGCTCAGACCGAACTTGGACATCAACTGGGCCCGGGCATTGTCGCGATCCTTGGAGCCGCGGATGATCTTGACGACCTCGTCGAGATGGTCGAGCGCGATCTTCAATCCTTCCAGGATGTGGGCGCGCGCCTCGGCCTTGTCGAGATCGAACTGGGTCCGGCGCTTGATCACGTCGTAACGATGATCCAGATAGGCCTCCAGCAATTCCCGGAGATTCATGACTTTCGGCCGACCGTGGTCGATCGCCAGCATGATGGCGCCGAATGTCGTCTGCAACTGGGTGTGCTTGTAAAGGTTGTTCAGCACCACCTTCGCCACCACACCGCGCTTGAGCTCGATCACCACCCGGATCCCGTCCTTGTTCGACTCGTCGCGCAGGTCGGAGATGCCTTCCAGCTTCTTTTCCTGAACCAGGTACGCGATGTTGGTGATCAGGGTCGCCTTGTTGACGGCATAGGGAATCTCGGTGATGATGATGCTTTCCTTGCCCTGCTTGCCTTCCTCAATACCCGCCCGGCCGCGAACCTTCAGCAGGCCGCGCCCGGTGCGATACATGTCCGAGATCGGCTTCAGTCCGCAAATGATGCCGCCGGTGGGAAAATCGGGACCTTTGACATGCTTCATCAGGTCATCAATGGTCGCGTTCTCGTGGTCAATCAGGTGCACCAGCGCATCGACCAGTTCGCCCAGATTATGCGGCGGGATGTTGGTGGCCATCCCGACGGCGATACCCGTGCTACCGTTCAGAAGCAGATTGGGAACGCGGGCGGGCAGCACGGACGGCTCCATGAGGTCGCCATTGTAGTTCGGCACCATGTCGACGGTATTCTTGTCGATATCCGCCAGCATCTCTTCCGCCATGCTGGTCAGACGCGATTCGGTATACCGGTAGGCGGCGGCGTTATCACCGTCGATACTACCAAAGTTACCCTGGCCATCCACCAGCATGTAACGCATGGCGAAATACTGGGCCATCCGCACCAGGGTGTCATACACCGACGAATCTCCGTGCGGGTGGTATTTACCGAGCACTTCACCGACGACGTACGCGCATTTCTTATAGGGTCGGTTGTGGAGCAGGCCGAGATTGCGCATGGCGTACAAGATGCGCCGCGCGCCGGGCTTCATTCCATCACGGGCGTCCGGCAGGGCGCGCCCGATGATGACACTCATGGAGTAATCAATATACGAGCGCTGCATCTCGTCTTCGATATTGATATTGGCGATCAGTTCGTTGCGTGTGTACATGGCTTAGATATCCAAATTCGTTACGTTAAGGGCATTGTCCTCGATAAACTTGCGCCGGGGCTCGACTTCATCGCCCATCAAAATGGTGAAGATTTCATCGGCCTTGATCGCATCCTCCTGCACCACCTTAAGCAACTTGCGCTTGTCGGGATTCATGGTGGTTTCGTAGAGCTGCTCGGGATTCATTTCTCCCAAGCCTTTGTACCGCTGGATATTCAGGCCCTTGCGCCCGAAATCCCGGATCACTTCCAGCAGATTGGGCAGGGAGAAGACGGGCGTCTCCCCGTCATCCGCATCCTTAAGCTTGAATACCGGCTCCTCATGCGGATTGAAGTGATCCATCGTGAAGCCCTTCTTCTCAATGGACTCCACCACCTTGGCCAGCGCGTTGGCCACATAGAGCTCCTGCCACCGGAACCCGGTATCAGCCTGGCCGGCGGCCGGGGAATGACCGTTTTCCGTGAAGATCTCAAGCTGCGAGCCTGTCTTCTTCTCGGTCTCCTCGCGAAGTTCCTTGAGCGCGTTGTCATCGGTCACAAAATGATGCTCGGCGTTCTCGCCCTTGCCGATCGTCACGTAGTAACGCGGAAACGCGCCGGCCTTGTTCCGCTTCTTCAGGTACTCCTCGAGGTTGACCCCCTTGCGGGCGAGGCTCTTGGAGGCCTGCTCGATCTGCAGGAGCAATTCCATTACCGCCATCAGCTCCTTGCCCTCGAACGTCTTGCTGCGGCCGACCTTCAACGTCAGATCCTCGGCGCCAAGCTCCAGCAATTTGCGTGTCAGGGTTTCATCGGTATCGATGTATTCCTCACGCTTCTTGCGACTGACCTTGTACAGCGGGGGCTGGGCCAGGTAGACGTAGCCGCTTTCGATCAGGTGCGGCATCTGGCGGTAGAAGAAGGTCAGCAATAGCGTGCGGATATGCGATCCATCCACATCAGCATCGGTCATGATGATGATCTTGTGGTAACGGACCTTCGACACATCGAAATCATCCTGCCCGATTCCCGCGCCGATGGCCGTGACCATGGTGCGGATTTCGTTGTTGTTCAGGATCTTGTCCAGCCGCGCCTTCTCCACGTTCAGCACTTTACCGCGCAAGGGCAGGATGGCCTGGAACTCACGGTTCCGGCCCTGCTTGGCCGAACCACCGGCGGAATCACCCTCAACCAGATAGAGCTCGCACAAGGCCGGGTCGCGTTCGGAACAGTCAGCCAACTTACCGGGCAGCGCGGCGGAATCCAACGCGCCTTTCCGGCGGGTCAGGTCGCGGGCCTTGCGGGCCGCATCGCGGGCGCGGGCGGATAACAGGGCCTTTTCGATAATGCGCTTGGCCACCGGGGGATGCTCTTCAAGATAGGTGCCCAACTCGTCGTTCACCACCGAGGCCACAATGCCCTCCACCTCGCTGTTACCCAGCTTGGTCTTGGTCTGCCCTTCAAACTGGGGGCCGGGCAACTTGACGCTGATCACCGCCGTCATGCCTTCCCGGATATCCTCACCCGAGAGGGTCTCCTTGTCCTCCTTGATCAACTTGTTGGCCTTCGCGTAGGCATTGACCGTTCGCGTCAACGCCGAACGGAAGCCGCTCAGATGCGTGCCACCCTCGATGGTGTTGATGTTGTTCGCAAAACACAACATCGTCTCGGTATAGGTGTCGGTGTACTGGAACGCGATCTCCACTTCAATTTTATCGCGCTCTTTCGTAAAGGCGATGACCTTGGGATGAATTGCCGCCTTGCTGCGGTTCAAATGCTCGACAAACTCCACCACGCCGCCCTTGAACTTAAAGAGCTCCTCGCGGGCAGGCTCCTCCTGGGAGAAGTTGATCTCAATGCCGCCGTTCAGGAACGCCAGTTCGCGCAGGCGGTTCGCCAGGATATCCCACTCAAACTTAATGGAACCGAGGAAAATCTGGGTATCCGGCAGGAACGTGATCTTGGTTCCCGTTCCGCGTGTTTTGCCGATGGTTTCCAGCTTCGACACCGGCTTGCCGCGCTCATAACGCTGGTGATAGATCTGGCCGTCACGGCGGACTTCCACCTCAAGCCACTCGCTCAACGCGTTGACGCAGGAGACACCGACCCCGTGCAATCCGCCCGAAACCTTGTAACTGTCGTTATCGAATTTTCCGCCGGCATGCAGAACCGTCAGGGCCACTTCCACGGCAGGCCGCTTCTCGGTCGGATGCATATCCACGGGAATTCCGCGTCCGTTGTCGTTGATCGTACAGGAGCCATCGGCATTCAGACGGACCTGGACACTGGTGCAATAGCCCGCCAAAGCCTCGTCAATTGAATTGTCTACGACCTCGTAAACCAGGTGGTGAAGACCACGCACGGAGGTGTCGCCGATGTACATGGCGGGACGTTTTCGAACAGCCTGTATACCCTCAAGGACGGTGATATGGGACGCATCATACGCCCCGCTCTTTTTCTGTTGTTCAGCCATAGTTAGAACTCATTCTTATGGAATAACTTACATCGCAATTCAAAAGCCGTTTTTTGATCTCAAAAAAGAGCCATCCCCGGGGGGATTCATTACGGTTCGGAAGATATCGAAAACAAGGGTCTTTCGCAAGCGTAATTGTCCCTAAAACCACAAAATATTGCGTCCTTAAGCCACCCCTACCCGCAAGGGGTTGTGGTGGAGAGACTAGACAGTAAATTGTCTTGTCCCGTACTTGACACGCCACACCGGCACGCTTAGAGTTTCTCAGGTTTCTTGAATTAATGTTCACCATAAAACAGGAGGGTGTTGATGAAACGAACGATCATGACTTGGGCGGCAGTTACAGTGTTGGCAATCTCGAGCAGCGCTTTCGCGGGCGATGACGCCAAGGGCGGGTTACGTTACTCCATCTCCGTCACCAAGTTCGAAAACAAGGCAGGCTGGTCCGGCCAGTGGGATTTGGGCGATGCTTGGGGTTCCATCATGACGGACGCCTTGAACAGCACCAAGAAATTCATCGTCCTGGGCGAGAAGGATATGCGCATCGAGGCGATGCAGGAGCAGAACCTGGGCGAATCCGGTCGCACCGCGGGTGGCAAGAAAACACCCAAGGTCGGAAACCTGACCCCGGCCCAGTTGCTCGTAAAAGGCGAAATCACCCACGTCCAGAGTTCGACCTCAGGCGGCGAGGGCGGCTTCAGCTTCAAGGGCATCCGGCTCGGGGGCAGCAAGGATACCGCCGAAATCAATGCCACCGTTTATATCATCGACTCCGAAACCGCACAGGTCAAAGCCTCCACCAAAGTTGTCGGCAAGGCCGGCCGCAAGGGCCTGAGCGTCGGCTACTCCGGCTCCGCCCTGGGTGGACTGGGCGGCGATTTCGATGGCTTCAAGAAGGATAACGTCGGGAAAGCCACGGAAGACGCCGTTGCCCAGGCCGTTGAATTCCTTGTCAAGCAACTCGATAAAATCCCCTGGGAAGGCACCGTCGTCTCCTCCAAGAGCGGCAAAGTCATCATCAACCGCGGCAGTCGCGAAGGCGTGTCGGAAGGCCAGGCTTTTATCGTCGGCAAAACCGAAGTCACCCGCGACCCGGATACAGGCGAAGTCCTGGACACTTCCGTTGAGAAGGTGGCCAAAATCAAGACCAAGACCGTAAAGGAAAAAATCTCGATCTGCGAAGCTACCGAGGGTGCCGACAAGATCGAGGCGAAAATGTCGGTCATGCCGGAGTAATAGGGGGAAGAAAAAGGGGTCAGGGTTCGGGGTTCAGGATTAAAAAAGAGCCTCGACCATGCGCGTCCTGAACCCTGAACCCTTTCCTCAACCTTCTCAATGCGGGTGGAAATGTCTCAGACTGTGCGGTTTTTCCAAGCCGTGTTTTAACATCAAGGCCTCGTCACCTAGAATGTCCGCCGTCGGCCCATCCGCCATCACCCGACCGCCATCCAGAACAATCACGCGGGGACACAACTCAACCACCAGTTCCAAGTCATGCGTGGCGATGATCCGCGTATGCTCAAACGACCGCAGCAACTCCATCAGCCGTCGCCGGCCACGGGGATCCAGGTTCGAGGACGGCTCGTCCATCACCAGCACATCGGGAACACCCGACAGAACGGTCGCAATCGCCACCGCCCGTTTTTCGCCAGCCGACAGCTTGTAGGGCGGTCGATCCCTGAGGTGGAGCATTCCCACCCGCTCCAGAGCCTCCTGCGCCCGTTTCCCAGCCTCCCCGGCCGTCATCCCCAGATGGAGGGGACCAAACACAACATCCTCAAAAACTGTCGGCATGAACAGTTGGTCGTCGGAATCCTGAAACACCATCCCCACCGAGCGCCTCACCGCCGCGGCGGTTTCGGCTGTCAGTGAAAAATCCCCCACCCGCACATCCCCTCGTTGCGGCATCAGATACCCGTTCAGATGTTGCAACAATGTAGACTTCCCGGCGCCGTTCCCGCCAATCACTGCCACGCACTTCCCATGTGTAATCCGGAACGATACCCCCTTAAGTGCCTCCGTGCCGTCAGGATACGCAAACCACAGATCCTTAATCTCAACAAGATGATGACTCATAATCCACTTCCCATCAGTTGTGCCCCCAGGCGCTCCGCCAGATTCCAAACCCGCGCTACCAGAAAAAACACCGCCCAGCCCACCACAAATCCTGTTTCTCTCCAGCCCCAGGCCATTCGGTTCAGCGTCCGGATTTCGCCATCAAACCCCCGCGCCACCATCGCCCGGTAGATCCGCTGCGCCCGGTCCATCGCCCTCACCAGAAGATTCCCGATCAGGTGTCCGTAGACGGCCAACCCCATGGCGCTCCCGGCCGACCGGATCTCCACACTCCGTCGCATCCGCAATCCCTCATCCCCGATCACAAAGAAATAGCGGTACAGGAACAGAAGTTGCACGGCAAACACCCTGGGCATCCCCAGTCGCTCCAGTCCCGCGCAGAGCCGGTGAATTCCCGTGCAGGACACCAGAATCAGCGCCGCACTGACCGTCAGGGTAAAGCGAACCATGATCGAGGCAAACGACAACCAGCCCCCGCTCACCGGAAAGGATCCAACCGTGGCCACGACATGACGATCCAGAAGAGGATTAAAGATCCCGACAAACAAGGCAAACGGAGCCGCCATCGCCAGTTTCCGCAACAGAACCCCCACGGGCAGTTTTCCCGCCGCAATCAGGACCACCGGATAGATCAACAACGGCATCAGGCCCGACACCTCATAACGGGAATATGACATGACCGCGAGAATGAACGCCATCGTGGTCAACGCCTGGGCACGGGCGTCCAGGCGATGCACCGGCGAATCCATCCGGGCCAACTCGTCCAGTTCGCCCACTTCACGATACTGTGCCATCCCGGATGGCATTATCCGATGTCCTCACCCGTCGTCGTCACGGTTAACTTGCCATGCTTCACGCCGCGAGCCGCAATCAGCTGATCCGCCACCAATCGCACGATC
>CAJBSZ010000057.1 GCA_903958395.1 uncultured bacterium
CACCTCAAGTCTGTCGCGGCGCACAGCGCCCCTCCCACGGAAAAGGAGCAAGCGGCGAGTCGCGGCGCACAGCGCCCCTCCCACAAGAAGTGAGGACGATAACGAGTCGCGTCAGATTGGGCTCGGATCTTTTCTGGATTCTGCCATCTTGATTCTGTATTGTTTCGATTAATGAAGGAACGATCATCCAAGTTGGCTGTCCGAGAGGATGGATTAGGCTGGGTGGAGAAGCCTCTCAAGGGGGTGGGCAAGGCTCCCGTGGTTTCCCCCGCCGCCGCACTCCGGTGGAACAGTTCCATGTTGAGGTTGAGTCCACTTTGCGGAAAATGGTTTCCTCCAGGCGTGTATAAGTTCAAAACATGGGAAGAGGAGGCGGAATGGACGAAAGCACAGATCAAGGCGGCGAGTTTGCGCCTGAAGTAGGAGTGCTGACACCAGGTGGTTGCCCGGATACTGCCGCCGGAACTGTAATCATGCCTGATTTTATTGGGCGGCTCAAAGCTACATTTGGTTCGAAAGTCACCCCGGATTCCCAGTCGCTGTTTGATGAGATGCGGGGCGACTACTGAAGGCGTATTTCGATTCTGCGATGCGCTTGTTCCATTCCCTCTCCCTCAAGGGGAGAGGGAGTAGGGGACAAGACGGAAGAATCACATGATATTCCCCTGTTTTCCCTTCTGGATTCTGGATTCTGAATTCTGTATTCTCTCCCCTGCCCATGAAAATTCACAACACATTAACGCAGCAGCTTGAGGAACTGGTTCCGCTTGAAGGGAACAGGATCCGGCTTTATACCTGCGGGCCGACGGTCTACAACTATGCCCATATCGGGAATTTCAGGGCCTATCTCTTCGAGGATCTGCTCCGTCGCTGCATCAAGTATTTCGGCCACGAGATCGTTCAGGTGATGAACTTGACGGATGTGGATGACAAGACCATTGCCGGGGCGAACAAGGCCGGAATTTCCCTGGATGCGTTTACCCGGACTTTCAAGACCGCCTTCTTCGAGGACTTGAAAATCCTGAATGTGGAGCCTGCGGAACATTATCCCGCCGCCACGGATCATGTCCCTGAAATGATTGCTATCATCCGGAAACTCATGGACAAAGGGCACGCCTACCAGTCCGAGGACGGCTCGGTTTACTTCAGTGTGTCCAGCTTTCCCTCCTACGGCAAGCTGGCCCATCTCGACATGGCGGGAATGCGCCCCGGTGCCCGGGTTCAGCATGACGAGTACGAAAAGGAGAATGTCGCCGATTTTGCGCTTTGGAAGGCGTGGGATGAAAAGGATGGCCAGGTCGTCTGGGATTCGCCCTGGGGGCGCGGCCGGCCAGGTTGGCATATCGAATGTTCGGCCATGGCCACGAAATATCTGGGCGAAAGTTTCGACCTGCATACCGGAGGGGTGGATAACATCTTCCCGCACCACGAGGATGAGATCGCCCAGAGTGAGGCGGCCACAGGGAAACCGTTCGTGCGTTACTGGATGCATTGTGCGCATCTGGTGGTGGAGGGCCGGAAGATGTCCAAATCGCTTGGGAATTTTTACACCCTGCGCGATGTCATGTCCCGCGGCTACACCGGGCGCGAGACCCGCTATGTCCTGATGGCAGGCCACTACCGCCAGTCCCTGAATTTCTCGTTCGATGCCCTGGATGCCGCCCGTAGCGCCCTTCAGCGTCTCGACGAGTTTCAGGATCGGCTCTCGACGGTCGCCGCCGGAGAAGAGTCGCGGCGCACAGCGCCCCTCCCACAGGGAGAGAAGGCTGG
>CAJBSZ010000058.1 GCA_903958395.1 uncultured bacterium
CCCGGCAGGACTCCGGTAACAGTCGTCAATCTGGATAACCGCCGGCTGCAACCGGTCCGGATTCTTTGAGGCCGAGTCCGCGATCGCCAGCAGATCGGCGCCGGTGACCTCACGGGCGAGGTAATACCAGCTATTCCAGCCCGACAATGCCCCTTTATCTGTACGCGCTCCGTGTGACTGCCCCACCCACCCCGCACATTGGGAAAGCGCCAGCCGAGGGGGTTCAAACAAGAGCACAACCTGTTGCCCCCACCGCGTTTCACCGGGATCCACCGGCACATCGCTCATCTCCGCGGAGATCCTGAGTAACATGACCCCATCAGGCGAGGGATCGAAGGAGGCATTCACATAGGCAATCGGGGTTCCCACCGGCCCGAACAGGAATCCCGAGCCATCCCGTCGGTAACACCCCCCATATTCGTGGACGCCCAGGGGCTTGTCCATCAGCGCAACAACCGGCGGCACAACGGCGGTGGCACTCGTGTCCAGCCGCGTAACCAACCAATCCTTGGCATCACCGTCCACCCGGAATTTCGCCTCCACCGGCGAGACCGACACCAGCGAGACCGACCCGGTTCCCGTATTGTGAATTCCGGCCTGGGCCATCATCCCCGCACTACCCGGCACGGGGTCGAGTCGGAACAGGAGTTCCACTCCGACATCGGGAAAGCCAATCGTCGTCACCTGGCCGGTGCGCACGATTCCGTCCGACGACGACAGCACCCGTTGCCGACCCTCCTTCAGGATTCTACCAGACCAACCTCCCGTAAATCCGTTGAATCCCGGCGCCGTCAGAGTGAAACCGCGCCCGTCAGCCGCCAACCCCGCCTGCACGTGCGTGGTGAGATTGGACGAAGCCCACACCGACCCGGCCATCGCAGCCAGCCACAAAGCGGCTATCCAAGCACAGACCTTGCGCGCCGTCTGTCCCTGCGGCGGCCAAGAGCCTGGCCGCCCTACCTGTGGTTCCCCCGGTAGGGCGCGCAGGCCCTTGCGCGCCGCGGCGGCCAGGGGCCTGGTCGCCCTACCCGTGTGTTCAGGTCTTATCATTTTTAAGACGTTTAATAGCAAGCGCATTTGCATGTGATGATAGCACAAAGCGGTACGAAAAAAAGATTATCGCGATTCAAGAATGTGCCTCCCTGATGGAACGTCCACCATCGAAGCCGACCCGACTGAGATTGCGATGATCGATTTGCTATCGAGTAGAATGTGGCCCTCCTTGCGGTTCGGGAGCACAGCGGTGGCGCAAGAGCCCGCAGGCAGTTCGACATCCAGCCTGAATGTCGCGGCATTGGTAATATTTAGCGTCACCGGTCCTAGCGGGGTCGGAACCTTCCCTCGCACCCACTCCAGCGCTCCCGGCTGAGGAGCGACAAGGAACTTCTTGTACCCCGGCTCAACCGGACGCACACCGAGGACATAGCGGGACAGAATGTTGGCGGGCGCGGCACCCCAGGCGTGGTTCCAGGTGAGGTTGTTCTTGGCCCGGAGATCCCAGGCCTCCCACGTCATGGTCGAACCCGACTCGATCATGTGCCACCAGCTCCGCTGCGTTCGGGCCGCCATCAGTTTCACGGCAGTGTCGTCCCGTCCCGCCACAAACAATGCTTCCAGGAGATACTGGGCACCGTAGACGCTACACGCCATCCCGCGCGACTGCAGGAAGTCCGCGATCATCGCCACCCGGTCCCTGGGCGCCAATTCAAAGGCAATGGCAAACAGATTCGCATGCAGGGACGCATGTTTACTGCCCTCTCCGTCCACATACAGGCCCTGCTTGGAGTCGAAGAACACGCGATTGAACGACTCATAAACCCGCCCGGCCTTCCGCTCGAAGTCACGCGCCTCGTCTTCCTTTTGCAAAGCCCGCGCCAACAGCGCCATCCGGCCCAGCGCATGGTAGTAGAATGCATTCACCACGGTATTGACCATGGGGCCGGACTGCTGGCGTTTGTTCGGATCAGTCACACCGTCATTGTAGCCGTCGCGCTCGGCAGGCGGCCAATCGACAATCGCCGAGGCCACCAGCAAACCATCCCCGCGGGCCTTGTCCATCAGAAGCTTTTGCTTCAGGGCGGCATAATGTTCCCGCGCCAGCACGATGTCGCCGGTCGCCAGGTAATCAGCGGCGGCCATCATGGGCATGTGCAGGCTCCATTCGGTGGGCCACGTCGGATTGTCGAGAAGATGCCTGACCGTCGCCCGTGCCACGCGGGGATTGAGGTCGCAGGCATAGTGTGAAAGCTGGTTGATGTAGGCGTCCGCCTCGTAGGGAATCCGCTCGCGCTCGCCGTCAATGTAGACGCCAAAAGCGGTGGTGGCCTTCATGGTATGCTTGCAGAGATCCCAGACGGCGTTGAGTGTGGCATCGGAGCTCTCAAAGCTTGAGGCGCTGTCATTGAACGGAGCATGAACAAAAACCTGGCGTAGCGTGACGTCCGTCGGAGTCATGGCGGCTCCTTCAATCTCGGCATAACGGAACGGGGTTACCTCGCCGATGGCGGCCGGCATTTTTACCGAAGCCGCGTTCTGATGAAATGGCTTCGAGGGAATGCCTAACTGATACACACGCGATCCAGGCTGTATGGATAAGCACACTTCACGGATGTTAACGCTACCCGGAGGCTGGCGATCTATCGTCCCCTGCTCCGTCAGCTTCTCGCCCAGGCTCACCAGCAACTTCCCTGCCACCGGCGCTCCTGAGAATTCGACTTTCAAAGTCCCGAAAGCAGCTTTGCCAAAGTCCGCAAAAAGCTTGGTCCCGCACATCTCAACCCGCACGGGCACCACCTCCGTCTTTTGTAAGGGAACGGATTCAGCGGCGTACAGGGAAGCGGACAGCAGGGCTGTGAAAACCATTCCGAATTGACTCATCATTTTCATAGTGTTCATCCCCTCATTTTGGTAGGGCGGCCAGGCTCTTGGCCGCCGTTCACGGTGAATGTTCACGATGAACCGCGGCGCGCAAGGGCCTGCGCGCCCTACCCGTTCCACATTCGTCTATCGGCCTTCCACATTCGGTAGGGCGGCCACGCCGCTGGCCGCCGCGGCGCGCATGGGCCCTTCGACAGAGCTCAGGGGAGCCCTGCGCGCCCTACCCGTTCAATTTATGAGACCCTGAATAACACAATTTTTCAACAGGCCGTCAACGCTTTCAAAATGACCGGTATGGCGGCCTTCCAATTCTTGGGCAGATCCTCGGAAATCGCAAAGGCCAGCGCGCGGCGACCGGCCCGTTCAACCCGGTCGCGCACGGCTTTTTCCAGCGCCGCCTCAGGCAGATCGTAAAGCTCCAGATTAAGATTGGCCCAGAACACCTTGTCGGGCCAGAGTCGGCGACATTCGTCATAAAGCAAATCGCCTTCCGGAGGCTCGGTCAGCGACTCGATTATGTGGAACGGCGCCTTGGCGATCTGATCGGCAATCACCTTCAAAGCACCGTCGTAATGGACCATCACCCGCTTGCCCGCGGCCTCAAGAATCGGCACACCTTCCCGGTAGACCGGCATCAGATAGTCCCGGTACCGGTCGGGGCCGATCATGCTGATCGTGAGGTTTTCAAGCCACTTCACGTACCGGCCCGGGCCCGCAGCAAGCAAATGCTGCTCGGCGATGAATTGTTTCTTCAACGCCTCGTACAATCCAAACAACTCCGGCACCTCCATCGCCACATCCATGCAGAACAACTCGGTGCCCGCCCAGTCAATATTGATCTTCATCAGCGGCGTACGATGCAGCCAGTTGCCGCTGCCGGTCACGACCGTCACCCCTTGCTCGCCCACCACCGCCTCGTGCTCGGCGAACCGCTCATAACGGGGCCGCAACTCCGTATGCTCGACAATCCATTGCGCAACCCGGTAGTCCTGCGGCTCCTTAATCCAGTCCTCGGAATGCCAGCCATTCCGGGTGATCTTGCGGATCGTACCCGCCGGGGTACGCTTGGTTGTGGAGACGAACACCGCCTCGCCGTCACGCCGCTCCTCGGTCACCGTCTCAACATCATGCTCGACCGCCTCGATGATTTCGCAATGACTGGTGATCCCCAGACCGAGATCGAGCAACCGCCGCCATTCGCCCGACTGCATTTTCGAGGCCAGGTCCGCCGCCGAAATCGCGCCCATGTTCCAGTCGTAGATTGACAGCGGCGTCCGCTCAGGCGTGCCGCCGTCCAAGACCGTTTCCAGATTCTTCCGAACCGTCACTTCTTCCCCGTCTTCATGTCGTGAACCACCTCAATCTCTACTCCTCCAACCAGGCGTCGGGCGGCCACCATCGCCTCCGCGCGGACACGATACTCGGAGGGTTGGAGCACCTTGGGAGACTGTTTGGCGCTGTCGAGGTTTTGCGAGGTTTCGATGAGCTTCTTCGCCAACGCCGCCTTCTTCTTCAGGTTCGCGCTGCCGGTCTTGAGAAGTGCGCCTGCTTTCTTGAGAATCATCCCCTGCTGGAGCCCCAGGATTCCCTGGAGCGTGGCGACAGCGCCGGACTTGAGCTTTGAGCGATCAACGCCGCCGACCAGCAACTCGGCCTGAAGCAGGTTCTCGAAGCAGTAGCCGTAGTTGAACGGATGAATAATGTGCGGGGCATCCGGCAACGTCGGCGGCCATTGACCATCGGAATTGTAGGAGTTGGTGAGCGAAAGCCAGGCCTGGCGCTCGATCTCGCCGGTCAGCTTCAATTCCAGCAGTTTGGCACGGACCAGTTCCTGCCAAGGACGGAGCAGTTTCGCCATGGGCGTCATCGCCCAGGTCGAGGCGCGGCCGCCATGCCATGCGGTGTCGTCATCAAAGTGGATCCGTTCGGTATTGGGGGCGAGCTTGCAGGCGTCGTCGAACGCGCAGAAACTGCCGCGCTTCAGGCAGGCCTCCACCAGGGCGATGAGTTTTTCCTTTGATTCCGGCGTGTGCTCAAAGGTGTTGTCGGGCTTGTTCTCGTACTTCAGCCGGAACCAGCCGTTTGTCCCGACATACTCCGCGTCGTCGGCGAAGATAATGACGGCCCCCTCCGGTTCGCCCGGAGTCTGCTGCGAATAACGATCAATGAGCGCCAGATATTTCTCAAAGGTATAGCCTTCCATGCCCATGAAATACCTGACCCCAAACTGAGCAATACGGTCGGTACGCAGGAACATCTTCATCTTGTTGGTCGGCAGGCCCGCAACCTTGTTGAACGGAAAGTGGATCGCCCGTTCCGTGCCGGGCAGATCGTACTTAAAGCCAAAATGGTAGAACGCCCGTTCCTTGGTGTGTTCCTTCTCGTAGATTTCCGGGCGCATCGGTTTGCCGTCGGGTCCACAGGAGCGGCTGTACGCCTCAAAATCGCCAATCATGTTCGCGTACCCGGTGGCCGCGACCTGTTCGGGCACATAACCGCACCACCCGCACTCCGGATTCCAGAAGCTACGCGGCACGAAGCCGAGGAGCCTCTTGTAGGTTTCGTTTGAGAACAGGATGGACCAGATACCATCCTCCTTCGGGAAGTTCGGGAGCATCGGATGTGCGTAGGGCGACCCCATGAACTCGCATCGGCCCTCCTGGCAGGCCCGTTTTATCTTCTCCAGCACATCAGGGCAGCGGGCAGCAATTTCGTCGAGAGTATATCCGGAAGCTTCAAAAACGAATTTAACCTGGGGAAACTTTTCCTCCATCACGTCGAAGATGAGTTCGTAACTCTTACGGATCACGAACTCATACCGGTCCGGCGTGAGGTAGGCATAGTTAAGGTTGGCGTGGAATATGGCAACGTACTTCATCAATGACTCCTGTTTTGTTTTTTCTCAAATTCCCGGTAGGGCGCGCAGGCCCTTGCGCG
>CAJBSZ010000059.1 GCA_903958395.1 uncultured bacterium
CAATACTTGGCATTCCCCGTCTGGGCACGCACCCCCACCTGGGCGGTGGGCGGCATCAGGCGCGTCATGGTATCACGCTGCTTGGCGGGGGATGAGGTCGGATAGGAATCCACTTCGCCATCCATCCGAACTCCCAAGGGACAGACAGACAGACTGATAGCCTCATGAACTCCCAAGGAACTCCCAAGGGACAGACAGACAGACTGATATCGCCCCACAGAATTTCTATCGCTTGCCACCATAATTATTCCATCCAATCCAAGAGCCAGCTTGAACGCCACCCTGGCATTTCATTCAACACCACGCCTTCAGGGTCTTAAAGTTCAAGGGCAGTACACCAAATCTAGCCCATTGCGGCAATGCCGGATGACGGCCAGTTTGAATTACCAGCCGGAATCATCCGCAGATCAACCCTCTCGTCTCCCTCACCTCTACAGCGGGGCAGGCGTCCCAAATATCTCCACGCGTAACTGCCGCGCGGTAAACAAGTCACCCCATTTCGCACCTTTCATCGGCCGCGCCCCCTCTTCTCGCTTCTCACTAAAATGCATCCTATGTCGACCAAATGCATCTTCCATGAATATCCGGCTCCCGAGAATCGCTCCATCCGTGAAATACCTGATCCGACTCCGCAACAATTCATTCAGCGGCAACGTCCCCTTTACCTCCACTACTGCCGCCACCGTCGCTTCGCCGAAGCCTTGCTTCACCCGTTGGCCATTTTCTCGCACCCCTTGCGCTTCACCCCGCACATATAACAGTTGCCGATATCGCGCACTGGCCGCTCTCCAGTTCTCCTGATCAATCCCATCCCGCATGAGCCCCATCAACCCCGCTCGCGCCTCCTTCGAGCCCCCCATCGCTTCTCCGTACCCGCTGAACCGGAAGTCTTTCGGATCTGTTACCATCCCGGCTCTGACCGGATTTAGATCGATATAGGATGCGACCTTGATGAGCGAGCCCGGCTTCCCTTCCACCAACACGCTCTTGAATCGCTCCTCCCACAATGTCCCCTTCCGGTGATGACGCTTGTTATATGACATACTCACGCGCTGCTTCAGCGTTTTCATGAATTCACCCAAATCGTACATCCGGTAAGTATAGTCCGCTTTACACCTATCCGCCGCCTCATGATTCCCGGCCTTCCGCAAGACGGCTAATTTCCCGGCAATACTGTCCACCTTTTTACCGTCATAGAGATACGCCAGCCTTCGCCCCACCTCACTATCGCTAACTTCCTCCCGTTCAGGAACATAGGCCAAGATGTGCCAGTGATTGGTCATGACGACAAAAGTCATTACCTTGATCCCTGAGAATTCGGCCACACTCCTCATCAGCTTGCGAAACCGTTCTTTCTCGGAATCATCGAACACCATCTGCCGATCCACCACTCGCGAGACAATGTGATAGTACGCCGCTCCCTCTTCCACAATTCTGGCTGACCTCATGGGCTTTCCCTCCGTTTTCGGGATATCGGAATTGTCATCCCTTTACCATAGAACGGAAAAGCACATGCCTTTATTTTACTTTATTTAGTCTATAGGTCTGTCCCTATTGTCCGCCGTCCCTATTGTCCGATTCGGGATTCATCCTCCTGCTGATCCTGTCGCGAGTGTCCGCCATAGGTCTGTCCCTATTGTCCCTCTATTGTCCGCCTATTGTCCGGTCCCTATTGTCCGTGTCCCTATTGTCCGTCCCGGATAATGCGGGTGATGTTAGAATTGGGATGATTGGTCTGTGGGCTCGAAGCCATGATCCGGGACATCCAGCGGATTCCGGTTCGTTCAAATGTCAGGGTGTTGCGGCGCGTTGTTGCCCCTTGAGAAACTCCGCGCGCAACCGGGCGAGCAGGTCGGCGGACGCGGGCAGTTTCACCAGATTATTGGTCTCAAACGGATCTTTCCGGAGATCGTAAAGTTCGGTCCAATCCTCGTGTCCAGGATAGACGATGAGCTTGGCATCCTCGGTGCGTAGGGCCTGGACGGGCGGGATGTTGGGAAAGGTGGAATCCACGAAATACTCGTAGTAGAACGAACGCCGCCAGTCGGACGTTTTCCCATCCAGCAGCGGCTTCCAACTGCGGCCCTGCATCAGGGGATGAACCGGCTCGCTGGCGAAGTCGAGTGCCGTCGGCGCGAAGTCGATATTGAGGACCATATCGTCCACCACTTTGCCCTTCAGGCCGAGCTTGGGGTAACGTAGCAGCAGCGGGATGCGCAGGCTTTCGTCGTAGGCAAAGCGTTTGTCGCCCAGCGTGTGCTCGCCCATGAAATAACCGTTGTCCGAGGTGTAGATGACGATGGTGTTCTCGCTCAAGCCGAGCTCGTCGAGCGCGTCGAGCAGGCGGCCGAGGTTGTGGTCCGCGCCATTGAGGGTCTGGAAGTATTGCCGGTCGTAGGGCTTGATCGGCTGCTTGGTGCCAACGAGTTTGTTGCTCTTGCCCTGTCCGAACGGCGGAATGCTGTTTGCGTTCGGAGGCATAGTGCTCTGCGCGTTGGCATAAGCCTCACTGTCCTCCAGCCGTGGCTGGCGGTTGTCGTGGGGCGTCTTGAAACCAACCATCGCGAAGAACGGGCGCTTGGTGTTCTGGCGGATGAAGTCGAGGGCGAAGTCGGTGGTTGCCGTGTCCACCCAGCCCTTCGTGGGATGCTCGACGCCATCCACTTCAAAGGGGCAGTCCAGATACTTGCCATGACCGATATAGCTGGCCGAGGTGGTGAAGCCGGGGCGTTTGCCGCGCTGCTCTCCCATGTGCCACTTGCCGAAGTAGCCGGTGGCATATCCCGCCCCGGAGAGGAGCGAGGCGCAGGTGATGTTGGTGACGGGAAAATCCTCCGCGTTGCCTTTGACGCCGTTGCGGTGGCCGTATTGGCCGGTGAGGAAGTTAGCCCGGCTCGGCGAGCAAAGGGAGGTGACGACAAAGGCGTTTCGGAATCGGACTCCTTCTCCGGCCAGGCGGTCCATGTTTGGCGTCTTGAGCCAGGGGAAGCGACCCTGGTCACCCTGCTCTTTCTGAAGCACTCCCAACGCATCCCAACGCTGGTCGTCGGTGTAGATGAAGAGGATGTTAGGCCGGGTGTTGTTGGATGCGGGCGCATCGGCGGCGTGCAGCGCGGCCAGCGGCGAGAGCAGCAGGGAGGCAATAATGATCCATTTCGTTTTCATGACTGGAAGGCTACGAACATCCGCCATGGAGGTCAAGATCGGTCATAACCCCGCTTTTCGAAGCGCTGCGGCTGGTCTGATTACCAAAACGAACCTTACTGTATACGGGGTCGAACGGAAACAGACCCGTCCCGCCGCGAGTATTATCCGTTCGCGCACCCTGTAGCATCCGGGCGCGGTCGAAGCGGAGCCGACCGAAGGGAGACAGGCCGATGCAAAGCGTCGGCAGTGAACGAAGCGAACGGCAACCACACGCGGAGCATCTTCGGTATTCCGAACGTGAAGTGGCGGTGCGGAACGGGAAAAAGGATCGTTTCCGTCAGCAGGGCAACGAAAAGCTGAACCTTTTTCTGGTGGCAGGATGGGCAGAACCAGCGCCCCTTACAGGCGAAGGCCAGCAGGTACTCGTACTTGCAGTGGTCACGCCGGACTCTGGCAAACCCGTGCTCCAGGTCACCGCAATCGAGGAATTTATTCACCACCTCGGGAATGATCGGGCGCAGGAAACCGTAGCGGGGGTGGTAGCGCTCCTCGTAATCCTTGAGAAACGCATCAAAATGCCGAGTGAGGCACTGCCAGAGAGGCGAGGCCTTGGGCGTGCGGGCACGATAGACTTGATCCACCATGCCGCCCAGTGTAGACAAGAGGGTGTGTCATCTAACGGCACACCCCCAAAGAAAGTTTAAGAAACATGAAGGCAGGTTCGAGACCCCAATATTACCGCATCCGGCGCATGGTTCAGATGGTTCGGGAGGGTTCCGGCGGCGGGGAACCACCCAATAGTTCGGACTTCATGGCAGAGTTTGGCGTCTCCCGGCGTACCGTGGCACGGGATCTTGACTTTCTCCGGGACGAGGAACGTGCCCAGCATGACTACTGAGCCAAGCGCCCGTGTCAACGTTGATCGCGAAGATAGGCTCGCACCTCGTCGTGGGTTCCGGCAAAATCAAAAGTTAATACTCCCTTTTGAGCCAGAAAAATCAACCGCAATGCCAAGCCCGTCCGGCATTCGTAAAGTCCTTTTCCCAGCTTCCGGATGGAAAGACCTGCGTGCGCATGTGGATCACCAAATCCCTCCAGCACACATTTGAGCGTCGCGGAAACTTCCTCCTCCCGCCCCGACTCCCTCACCCGTTTTTTGAATCGCTTGGTGAGTTCAACAGAAATCATTCTTGCCCCCGGTAAATTTCGTAATCTCACCGCGGGAGCGCGCCTTCTCAAGGATCGCGCCAATCTTCTTTTCCACCACCATCATGTCGGATTGGCTTAATCCGTATTCCTGGAGCGCGTAGTCACTGGAATAAACTTCCACCGGGCGTAAGGCGACAATCTTCCCCTCAAACACGAATCCGATGTCATCCCCCTGCGTGGCTTTCTTGAGCCAGTAGCCAAGCCGTCCCCGGCCTTCTGTAATGGTTAGAGTTTTCATACGCTCATTATAGAGTACTCTCTGAAGTCGCGCAAGACTCTGTTTCGTGATAGATCAAAACGTATATCGGCCCGTCAGGATGACATTGCGACCCGGCTCATTGCAACCCGAACCATGAATACGATAGTCCTCATTCAAGAGGTTTTCCACTGCGAGCGACAGGGCCAGGGAGGAGGTTACCTTGGAGCCGACCCGAATCCCGAACACTGCATACCCCGGGGTTCAGAACCACGCACCCTAAAGTTCACCGTTCTGAGTTGAATCTTCAATACAGCATCAATAGCGTCCCGCGAGAAAAGTTCGGTTCGGTGTAGGTCTCGACCAGATCATCGATGAACCCCTCACCCTCGAACCCGATACCGGTGACGCTGACGGGCGTATCTCCGACCGATCCCGACCGCCTTGCGGCCGACAGAAACCATGGGCCGCCGTCGGGCGTGTTTGGGTCGTCAAACACACGGGTTTTCCAGCCGCCGCCATAGGCGTTGGACGAGACCAGCTCCTTGCCGTCGAGCAGGACACGGAACGCCTCCGCATTGCCGCCCGCACAGGTGGCCGCCCCGAAGACGATGGTCAGCCGGTACCATGTCCCCGGCACGACAGCGCAAGCGTTTGTGGCCACAGAAAAAACGGGTTTTCCGAAACCAGACCCAAACTTCTGCCCATGGAACACATAAAGGTTGGTGGCCGCGCCGTTCGCCTTGAGGCACAACACCGCTTTCACGTTGGCGTTCTCTGCCTCTATCGTCGGAAGGGAGCCGCCGACCTTGAAGCATATCATCATGTCGACATACACCTCCGCGTCGGCGAATCCCGCCTCCGTCAGCGGCGCAGCCAACACGGCACCCTGGGTGTCCAATTTAAGGACGCGCCGTTTGGACGCATGGTCGTAATGGAGCGGAAACGGGCCGCCGCCCTCGGTGCCGCCGAACCCGGCGGACGGGTTCGTGACGCTCGACAGGTCACCGTCCCCGATAGACGTCCACCCGTTAGTCGTGTCACCGTCCCCGATAGACGTCCACCCGTTAGTCGTGTTGGCAAGGGCGTTGTCGGCCCACTCGTGCTCGAAGTCCTCCGCAAGCAGCGTGGCGACCACAGTGACCGACACCGCAGCGGAAGCCGAATCCGCCATGCCGTCGTTGACTTTAAAGGTAAACAGGTCGCCGCCCAGATAGCCTGCCGCAGGCGTATAGGTCACGTTAGGCGGCGTGCCGTCAAGCGTCCCGTGCGCGGGGCTGGTCACAATTACATAGATGAGCGGGTCGCCGTCGGCGTCGCTGCCTTGGAGCGTCACCGCCCTTGCCCCAACCAGCGCTGCCGTCACGCTCTGTGCGGATGCCACCGGCGAGTAATTGATTCCAGTCGGCACTGCGGTCATCTCGGAAGAGGCCTCGCTCTCTTCCAAACTGTTGACGGCCGTCACCACGTAGTAGTATTTCGTGCCATTTATCAGTGATGTGTTCGTATAGGAGGTCGTTGCTACAGACGCAATGACCGCATAGGGTCCGCCACTGTTTGTTGCGCATTTGACGATATAGTTAGTGGTGTTTGGCGACGGATTCCACGCCAGGCTTACTTTTCGATTTCCTGCCGTAGCCATAAGGCCTGTCGGCGGAAGCGGCGGTGAGTTTGAGGCTGAATGCAAAATGTAAAACGCGGAACGAATTGCCGATAGACTGCCAACGGCCAAGTAATAGCGGTAGGAGAAGACGGAATTTGCGGTAAACGCACGATTGGCAATCGGCGCAATATACATTGTCGATCCATCATAAGTATTCCAACTGCTTGCCGACCCGGCCTTGCCGGCCAGAAAAGCGGTAGTGGCAATCGGTGTATAGACACCGGCTCCAAAGCTGGAAACATCCACACAGGCAGTCCACTCTTCCGTGGGCTTGTAACTCACCCAGGGGAATGTGCCGCTGGAAGGCGAATTCGGGATGGTGACCAACGCATTCGTCGACCATGGCAGATTATTCGTGTAGGCCTTGATCGTATTCAGGGCGGAAACGAAATAAACCGCCGGCAGCTCCTGGTTGCGTGTAACAGGACCGCCCCACTCGTCATTTGGATCCCGAAAACAGGTGAACCGGCTATCCACGACCACCACGTTTGTGAGCGTCGGATGCAGGGTAATCCACTGTTCCATATAGGACTGCGACATCTGGTTGTTGCGATCCCAAAGCATGGGCTGTGTCTTGACATAGATCTGCCCTGCGTTTGTACTCAAGATCAGCACCGGGGAGACGTGGCCGTATGCGTCGCCCACCGTGATGGGATTCCACGGCCACGGTGACCAGGAACTGGACTGGTTGGCAGCAACAACGTTAGTACCAGCATAGTATGATTGCTGAATCTGCCGACCCTTGTCATAATTATTAACCAGGTTAACGCCGCCATTCGAGGAAAGCCAGGCAATCGCTCCGCCATAATTCGTACAATTCACACCCACTTTGACGGTGGCGTTATTCAGGGAGGCGTCCAGGTATTGCGCCTCTGCCTCACAGGCCAAGAGGCTCATGCCCATCGCAACAGCCAGTAGCGCCCTTGAACCACCACCTGCCCTCCCCGAAGAACCCCTACGCCTTGTCCCGTTTTCAATGCTTTCTTTTAAACAGTCGCTTGTCGACATAACATCGTCCTTCATCGGCCAACCCTGTTGCTTATCGTCCGCGCCGCGCTTCCAGCTCAGCCTGAACCTCTGTCAGTCGTTCGCGCGTTACGGGGAACATGAAAGTCAGAACAATGGCAATTCCGAGAAACACCAGCGGGACCCCGGCAAAAAAGAATCGGAGAAAATGGACGGTCGCCGGGGCCTGTTGCGTCAACTCCGGATCAAACCCTGACCGGGCAATAATATACCCGCTCAGGGCCATCACAGCGGCCAGCCCCAGCTTCACCAGCCAGCTGAAAGCCGCCCCGAACATGCCCTCGCGCCTCAACCCGGTCTTCAACTCATCCAGGTCACACACATCCGCCAGCATGGAGGAGGTGAGCACCCAGACACAGGACAATCCCGGGGAAGCCAGGATTCCGACAATCACCTGCAGATAGGGATATTTTTGAGAAAACAATACAGGACTCAGCGCAAAGGCCGAGGCCACCATGAGTAAACCCCCGATAAGCGTCCTCTTTTTGCCGTATTTTTTACCCAGCAGGTTGATCACAGGCACGGCCACAATTCCCAGAATACCATACACCGTGTTATAAACACCGCCCAACTGGGCCGCCGCTTCCTTGGCCTGCTGCATGCCCTGACCCGCAAAGACAATCGAAAGATTAATGTACAGCATCAAGGGGAATGCCAGAAAAACTCCAATCACGATACAAAACACAATCCCTGAAACAATCAGGAAACTTTTATTCATAAACGTATATTTCATCGCCACAAGAAGACCAATCTTCTCCTGCTTCTGCGTCGAGGCGGGTTCCTTGCACAGCACTGCCGGCAGTATCCCGAATAGAATAATCAACACGCCCGCGATGCATCCCACAAAACGCGCCCCCTGAATCACCGTGCCGCCAAACGCAGGAATGAAGCACATCTTATACAGCCATGGCAGGAACAACGTTGACCCGATGCTCATCACAAAAGTCTTATAGGACATAAGACTCGTACGGGAGTCATAGTCGCGCGCCATTTCAAAGCCGAGTGCATTATACGGCATGGAGAACACCGCATAGGCGGTGAAGAAAAGAATGGAGGTAACCAGAAAATAGACAAACAATCCGTTGCCTCCCAGCAGGGTCGGAG
>CAJBSZ010000060.1 GCA_903958395.1 uncultured bacterium
GAATGGCGGGTGCGCTGAAAATCCTGGCGCATCCGTGTCGCTTGAAATTGGCGGAGATTCTCCAGCGCGAGGGAGAGGCTCCGGTTCATGTGATCATGACCCGCCTTAAACTTCCGCAGGCGACCATTTCCCAGCATTTGAACCAGATGCGGCGCGCAGAGCTCGTCAAGGCTTCCCGCCGGGGCAAAGAGGTCTGGTATAGTATAGCCGACCCCAGTGCTTTGACGATTTTGGATTGTATCAGGAGGAAGCAGGGCTCATGAAAATTGTAGTCATTGGTGGTGTGGCGGCGGGAATGTCTGCGGCGGCGCGGACGCGGCGTCTGGATGAATCTTCGGAAATTGTTGTTTTGGAACGTAGTCAACATGTCTCATTTGCGAATTGCGGCCTTCCTTATCATGTGGGCGGTGTCATTAAGGATCGTGACAGCCTGCTTCTGCAAACTCCCGCGAGCCTGAAGGCGTCCTTGAATCTGGATGTTCGGGTCGGTCATGATGTCCGTGGCATTGATCGTCAACGCAAGACCGTACAAGTCATGGCGCTTGAGTCCGGACGTGAGTACGATGAAGTCTACGATAAACTGGTTCTGGCTCCGGGATCCCTTCCTATAAGGCCCAATCTTCCAGGAATAGACCATCCGGGCATACTGGTATTGCGTAATATCGAGGATATGGATCGGATCAAGGCGAGAGTTGAGGGCGGGGCCCGAAGCGCTATGGTCATTGGTGGTGGCTACATTGGTGTGGAGATGGCTGAAAATCTTCGTGAGCGGGGACTGAAGGTTGATCTTGTGGAAATGGCAGATCAGGTTATCCCGCCGCTGGATCCCGAGATGGTCCGCGACCTCGAAGCCCATATGCGTGACCATGGAATTAACCTGCATCTTGGGCTCGCCGCGTCCTCTTTTCACGATGCGGTCGGTCAGGTTTGCGTGAAGCTAACCAATGGGAAGACCATCACTGTCGATTTCGCCATTTTGGCCGTTGGCGTGCGTCCGGATACCCAGTTGGCCCGTTCCGCCGGTCTTGACCTTGGGCCACGAGGCGGCATCCAAGTGGATGCGCATTCTCGCACATCGGATCCTGATGTGTATGCCGCAGGGGATGCCATTGAAGTGGTAGACACCATTACCGGCCTTCCTGCTCTCATTCCACTTGCCGGGCCGGCCAATAGGCAGGGTCGAATTGTCGGTGAAAATATTTGCGGGCGGGATACGACCTACTCTTCAACCCAGGGCACGGCCATCGTCAAGGTGTTCGGTATGACGGGTGGGGGTACTGGGGCTTCTGAAAAAATGCTTAAAAAAGCGAGCCGGGCATATTTGAAGATTTACCTGCATCCGTCCGGACATGCCGGTTATTACCCCGGATCGGCACCCATGCACATCAAGGTGCTATTTGAGCCAGGCACGGGAAAACTTCTGGGCGCTCAGGTTGTCGGATATGATGGAGTAGATAAACGTCTGGATGTCTTTGCCACGGCCATCCGGGCCGGCATGAGTATCGCCGACCTTCAACATCTGGAGTTGGCCTATGCGCCACCTTATGGATCCGCCAAGGATCCGATCAACATGTCGGGGTTTATTGGCACAAATCTCCTGAAAGGTGATTTGAACTTATGGTATGCGGAGGACTTTCCCGCCAAAACCGTTCACGGGATGATCCTGGATGTTCGAAGTCCGCAGGAATTTGAACTCTGGCATATTCCCGGAGCGGTCAATATTCCATTAGGGAAATTGCGATCGAATCTGGACAAGATCCCCCGTGATAAGCCAGTTTTCGTGTACTGCAAGGTCGGATTCCGAAGTTATCTGGCCTATCGCCTGTTAAAACAGCGCGGAATCGCGGGTGTTACCATGTTGGCTGGTGGTTCC
>CAJBSZ010000061.1 GCA_903958395.1 uncultured bacterium
GCGCGATGTCTCCGGTCACTGCCTCGACACGGCGCACGCCTGCCGCCACGCCGCCTTCGGCGACGATGCTGAACAGGCCGATGTCCCCCTGATTTCAGCGGTTTCCGCGCCTGATAGGGCCAGGTTGAACCCGGAGGCGCTAGGATCCTTCATGTTTCCCATGAAGATGGCGAATTTGCCGTTTTCAGAGACGCGCTTCTGCACGTTGTTGTAATTGTCAGGAACGGTGGGTTCAAAATTCAATATCCTGACATCCGAAGTTTTGGGGAGTCGCACCACGATGGCTAGCAGTTCAAGCGGGGTATTACTGCTGGCGGAAAAGCTCATCGTCGCGACGAGGCCGTCGGCGACTGCCTTTACGCTCGCTTCCTTCAGGATCAAGCTGTTGGATCGCTCGGGGGTATTGACCGTAAAACTTGATCCCTGCCAGGGTTTGGGGCCTTTCCCCTTAGGAATCTGCTCCGACACTTCTGTTTCTTCATTTGTGCCGACCGACATCGTCGTGATTGACGCAGCCTTCGCTTGGAAGTTGCGTGGAACTGATACTGTCGCACGCCCCGTTTTGGCAACAATGCCTTTCGAGGTCACTGAGTCAGATGACGCCTCGACGTCAACCTTCGACGCGAGTTCCGCGTATGACTGTCGCAATTTTGATAATTCATTCTGCTGTCGCAGGAATGCCAATAATAACACCGCGCTGGCGCTAACAAAAATAACCCAAGCAAGAACACGATAAGACGATTTCATAAAGCTCCTGTTATAATCAATTCCTTGAAAATACCCTATTTTCGGCCTGAAAAGCAAGTTTTCTGATTTCGGCTCGACACAAGAAACTGTTGCTATAATTATCGAAAACAATTTGATTCCTAATCTATGATTTTGATATAAATTGAAGACATTAGTTTGAGTTCTTAAAATCAGTAATCGTTCAACAACATACAGGAGGCTGCATGAAAAAAGTATTGGGTCATTTGCTGGTGGCGGGCACGGTCATGATGGTGGGTGCGGTTTCAGCGTTCTCGGCGGATCGGGATGCCTCCCTGTACGCGGGAAATAAGTCCTGCGGAATGTGTCACAAGAAGGCGGAGAAGGGCGATCAACTGGGTAAGTGGCAGGCGAGTCCGCATGCCAAGGCATTTGAGAGTCTGGGGTCTCCCGAGGCCAAGGCGGCTGGTGCCAAGGTTGGTGTGGATGATCCCCAGAAGAGCGGCAAGTGTTTGAAGTGCCATTCGACTGCGTATAACTTTACAGAAGCCGTCGCGACGGACAAGATCACTCCCGAAGAAGGGGTGGCCTGTGAATCCTGTCACGGGCCGGGTAAGAACTACAAGAGCAAGGCAGTGATGGAAGACCAGGCGAAGTGCATCGCGGCGGGTATGGTTTACCCGGCTACAAAGAGCTGCGAGTTGTGCCACAACGACAAGTCCCCGACCTGGAAGGCCGACAGGTACACAACCAAGGCGGGTGTGAAAACCGGCTTTGATGTTGAGCAGGCGGTAGAGAAGATTAAGCATCCTGATCCCACGGTTAAAAAATAATAGTAACCGTTATGACGCATATTGAAGGGCGGACCGTCAGGTCTGCCCTTCTTATTCCAAGGGGTGGTAGCAGCATGAGTGAACAGAATCAGACGGAAACGCCGGATAAGGCGGAGACTGAGCCAAGCGCGTGGAGCCTCATCCAATCATGGCTTGGCTCATTGAAGTTTTCCCTGTTCGTGGTGGTGCTCATCGCTCTGGCTTGTATTGCCGGAACCTTGATTCCCCAGGGCGAGCAGGTGAGCCGTTTCCTGGTGAAGAATCCCGGCCACCACAAGGCGTTGGAGTTCATGACGCGCGTGGGTCTCACAAATGTGTTTTACTCATGGTGGTTTGCGACGCTGCTCCTTGTTTTTTCCTCAAGCCTGACGGTCTGCACGCTAAAGCGCTATCGCATGATCGGCCGCTCAGCAGGAGCCGTACGGATTCGCGTGATCGGATCGTTGATCACTCATGTCAGCCTGCTACTCGTGCTGGCTGGCGGCGTAATTCGAGCGATGTGGGGCGAAAAGGGAGTGCTACAACTGAGCGAAGGCGAAATAGCGACCTCCTGTGAGTCCCAGACCGGAGCTCCGATGCCGCTTCCCTTCGCCGTGCGGTTGGTGACCTTCGAACTTGAGCTTTACAAGACGCCAAACGAGCCGAGTAATGTCGGCGATGTGCTGTATGTGCAGTGGCCTGAGAAGGAGATGATGGTTCCGATTGCCATGGAAGCGACAAATACTCCCGTGGTGGTGGCGCCCAGGGAGCAAGCTGGCCAGGACAACACTTTCCAGGTAAAGATAGAACGGTATCTGCCGGACTTCTATGTGGATGCCGCCTCTGGTGAGGCTCAAAGCCGGTCGAAGGTCCCCAATAATCCAGCGGTGTATGTTTCGGTTATCGGAGCGGGCGTGACCAATGCCGAATGGGTCTTTGCGCGATTTCCGGATTTTACCCGGCATAAAAAACCAGGAGTTGGCCCGCGGATGCCCCTGCAGTTCCGTTTCGTCAGTAGCGAGGCCAAGCCGGCGATGGGGCGTTCTCAGGGACCGGTGAAGGCCTTCAAGAGCACGGTCGAGTTTCTTCAGAACGGCCAGGTCATGCTGACGAAGACCATTGCCGTGAATTCGCCGACGACCTTTCAGGGTTACACATTCTACCAGTTGAGTTACAACCCTGAGGACCTGCGCTGGACCTCGCTCCAAGTGGTGCGGGATCCAGGAGTCCCTGTGGTCTATGCTGGCTTTCTATTGATGATGGCAGGGTTGACGGTGGTGTTCTGCGTTGGCCCCTATCTGGATGACAAAAGGAAAGGATCGGAAAAAACAGTATGATTAATCTGTTCAATGCCGGATTGGCGGTTTATCTGGGAGCGCTGGTGAGCGCCGTGGTCTTCCTTATGTCCTCGCGGCGCCTGTTTGATATTATCGCCAATGTGCTGATGAGCGCCGGAGCCCTGATGCAGACGATCTATATCGGGATCCGGTGGAGTGAGGCAGGTCGGGCGCCGTTCAGCAATATGTTTGAATCGCTGGTTCTCTTCGCCTGGTCAGTGGCGGTGATCTACCTGGTGCTCCGACTTCAACGGAACATTCCCTGGCTGGGCGCGGCGGCGGCGGCCTTTTCCAGCCTTGCACTGGCGCATGCGAGTACCTATGAGACGGCGATCAAGCCGCTGATGCCGGCGTTGCAGAGCAACTGGCTGACCTTTCATGTGTTGACCTGTTTCCTGGGGTACGGCGGGTTTGCAGTGGCCTTCCTGATCGGGATTGGGTTCCTGGCGTCCGACCGGAAGGCTAGCACGGTGAAACCCGCGATGCGCGAAACGTTGGATTCGGTGATGTCGCGAACGATCTCGTTCGGTTTTTTGTTTCTGACCCTTGGAATTCTGACGGGAGCGGTCTGGGCAAATTCTGCATGGGGAACCTACTGGTCCTGGGATCCAAAAGAGACCTGGTCATTGATCACCTGGTTTATCTACGCCATCTTCCTGCACTGTCGTTTTATGCGGAACTGGAGTGGACGGAGGGCTGCCTGGATCGCTATTCTAGGCTTCCTGTCGGTGCTGTTTACCTATTTCGGTGTAAATTTTCTCCTGTCGGGACTGCACAGTTATGCTACCTGACCGGTGTGATACGGATACTAACCAACTACGAAAGGATTCGACGATGAAATATATTACTATTGCCACGGGGCTTCTTCTGTTCACCGTGCCTGCGGGGTTCTGTATAGACAAGAATGCGATGCCTGCGGGAGGCTGTCCCGTTGGAACCAAGGATACCGGGGCTGGCTGCCCTTCAGGCGGCGGGATGGGCGGTTCTTCAGCACCGACCATGGCCACCACTGGCGGGCTTAAGGGGAAGGTGACGCAGACTCTGGACGCCGGCCGTTACACCTATGTCGCGGTGGATGACGGAACCGGAGAGAAGTGGGCGGCGGCCCCCTCATTCGACGTTAAGGTGGGCGAGGTTGTGGAGGTTCAGCAGGGGATGGTGATGAAAGCCTTCCATAGCAAGTCCCTGAACCGGACATTCCCCGAGATCCTGTTCGCCGAAACGATTGTCAATGTGACGAAGAATCCGGCACCGAGTGCCGTCCCTCCAGAAGCGAATAAGCCAGTATGCGGGAAAGCGGAGGTTATGGCGGAGCGGATGAATCTCAAGAAGGTTGCGCCGCCGGAAGGCGGAATGACGCTTGCCGAAGTAATTCAACAACGGGCCGCGCTGGCTGGCAAGACGGTGAGTGTGCGTGGCAAGGTGAAGAAGTTTACACCCAATGTCATGGGAAAGAACTGGCTGCATCTTCAGGATGGTTCCGGAGCAGATGGATCAGCTGACTTGGCGGTGACCATGGATTCAGTCGTAAAGGTGGGCGATGTCGTGACACTTACTGGAACCGTTTCTGTTAACAAGGATTTTGGATCCGGCTACCGGTACGATATTCTCGTCGAGAGCGCGACAGTGAAGTAATATCACTTCACTTCTTTTTCGCGTCTGGCTTTTCAGTCTTATCGATTAGAGGCTCCCTGTCCAGGGGATGTTCCTCCCGGTACCATTCCTCGGACACCCGTCCGTCCAACCAGGCGGTATTGTTCGGGTAGATGTCGGGGTCGAAAATGACGTGGTAGAAGTGCCAGACGATGATGGCCAGCACGGCTAGGATCGCCTCATAGAAGTGGATGGTGGTGGCCACTTCAATAACCCAGCGAGGCAGCCACTGGGTCATGTCCATTTTGAACCAGATCATGACCCCGGTAATTCCCATGATGACGGTGCCCCATACCACGGCCCAGTATTCCGCTTTCTCCCCATAGCTAAATCGCGGGTATTGCGGCTTGGGCGCCTTGGGCAGCAGGAGGTATTTCAGATTGACCAGGAGATCCGTAAAATCGGTTTTCGCAGGGAGAAGATCATAAAGGAGTTTCCGGCCTTCTCGGGTAAACAGAAGGTAGGCCATATGGACCAGGGCAACTACCAGCATCACCACGGCGGCAACGCGATGTTCGGTCCTGCGCACAACCTCGTTTGACCCTACCAGAAACGCCATCCAGCCATCGGGATATTTCAAGGCGAAGCCGGTAATGGCAAGGCTGATAAAGCTGATCAACAAAAGCCAGTGCTGAATTCGCTGGGCAAGGTTCATCCGGATGACTGACCGATCTTTTTTGCGAGCGATAATGATCAATTTCCGGCGAAAGGTAAGGAGATTGTGAACCATCATTCCTCCGATTACGCCGGCAATCAGGGCTAGATAGACCCATCGAACCCAGCGATTGACCACATTGCCAATGTCCGGGGCAGGGGTGTTGTCCACATGAATTTTCCCAAGGGAAAAGTTTTCATTGGCCCCCGGGTGGCATTTCCGGCAGGTCCTCACCATATTGGCTTCATTAACCATAGATTCAGGATCCGAAGACGGCAGGATTTTATGATATCCGTGGCAACTCGCGCAATTGGCGGCACGCGTGGAGCCGAGCCGGGCGGCGAGCCCGTGATAACTGTCAAAAAAAGTCGAGGATCGGTTCGCGGAGAGACTGTAGCGCGTGTTGATGCGCTCCGACGCATGACAGCGACTGCATACCTTTTCCGCAATTTTCATGGGCGATGCGGTTTTTAGTGTTTCAATCTGGTGGTCAGCATGGCAATCCGTGCAGATTGGAGCATCACGCAGACCCAGGGCCATAGCCTTCCCATGAACGCTTTCCTGCACATCCTGGAGCACTCGGGCATGACATTTGCCGCATGTTTTTTCAAGATTTGAATAGTTCAGCGGAGACCCGGGCGATTGCATCGGAGCTATGGCATGAGTTCCATGGCAATCCGCGCAGCCTGCCGCATTCGGGCTTCCGGAGTGGGTCAGGAGTCCATGAATGCTGGCCTTGTAGGTAGCGATGTCCTTGTCATGACAGGGTGAACACGATGCGGGACCCGCCTTGAATTGATCCGGATGGGGGGCCTCCTTGATGTCACTGTGGCAGGCGTCACACTGATTACTGCCATGGACTGAAGCCTGATAGGCGGCTGGATTCACATTGAGTGAAACAACTTCCCCCCCTGAGTTTGTTTTAACCAGAGTTTTATCATCGTGGCAGGTGAAACAGTCCGAGTTGTCAAGTGCCTGAACAGGCATTGGAAAGCCTGTCAGCACCAGCAGGACGAGGAATAAGGCCTGATGTTTCCCACACTTGTTCAGAACCGAGGCGATCACTGCTTGATACACGTTTGACTCCTTTTTTACAGGCGTGGCATATGCGGCAATTCTCTGAGACCCGCTTTCTGTGACTAATGAATGAGACGGGAGGCCATTGCGATAATGATGAGAACCAACAAAATCACGCCGGTTCCGAAAAAGCAGTAGCCAAATGTTCTGGCAATCTTCTTCCACTGCGCCCATTCATCCTTGACCCGGTATTCGTCCAGCTTTCCTTCGGTTACCAGCCGGTCGTACCAGCGTTTGCGCTCATGGAGCATCTCGGCCTTGGATATCCGGCCTGAAAAGATGACCGTATCCATGGGGAATTTCTCCAGCCGGAAATGGGTGTTGAAGAAGTGGAAGGTGAAAATGAAGCCTGCGGCCAGCAGTGCCTCGTCGGAATGAATGATCAGAGCGACGTTGATAATCCAGCCCGGCATGAACAACGAGAATAATTCAGGGAACCACATGATCAAACCTGATGCACCGATCATGGCGACGCCCCAGAAGACTGCCAGATAATCGAATTTTTCCCAGTACGTCCAGCGCTCGAACTCGGGGCGGGGGCCTTTCCCGAAGAACCATTTCTGGTGGGCAATGAAGTCGTTCCAGTCGTCCTTATTGGGAATCATGGAATCCGGGCCGGTCAGTTGTAGCCAGAGCAGGCTCAGCTTGAACTTGCCTGTGACGGGGTCGTAATAGTCCTTCCGGGATCCCCACATGGAGGTGGTACGTTCTGTCAGGTGCAGGACGAAATACAGGAAGGTGATGATGGCGGCCACATGGTGCAGCCAGCGGGCGACTTGAGCACCCCCGAGGATATGGAACAGGGCTCTGGCCCAGTCAGTGTAATGGAATTTCAAGGGCATTCCGGTCAGAACCAGCGTCAGGAAGCTGGTCACAACCAGAATGTGGAGGAATCGCTCAAAGGGGCTGAATCGGGTGAACCACTCGTCACCCTTCTGGGTGCTGATCTTGGCTGCCCGGAAGGTTTTTGAGTCATGCAGGTAGAGATATCCGGATCGGAACAGCCAGAAGGCGGTATGGATCCCGAAGAACCCAAAGGTGCCGATCAGAAGGCCGGTCATGGCCATGAAGATGAAGTGAAGCAGCGGGTAGTGCTCGCGATCCAGAGGGTTGGCATGCGGCAAATATTGCGTGAACCCCTTGGAGCTTTTGGGGTGGCACTTCTTGCAGGTCGCCACAATATTGGTGCTTGAAAGATGGGATCGGGAATCCGACTGGGGTAGAACATCATGATAGCCATGGCAGTCGTAGCAGGCGGCGACATTGGGTGAGCCCAGCGCAATGGCCTTTCCGTGATAGGTTTCGCGATAGTACTCGAGGCGATCCTTGTGGCAGGCTCCGCAACGCTCATCACTGATGGTTTTGAAATGACCGCCCTGCTTGGTCTCGATCTGGTGGGCAGAATGACAGTCGGTACAGACTGGCGCCCGTTTATCACCCGAGGTCAGTAGCTTTCCGTGTACGCTTTCCTTGTAGATTTTCTCAATCCCCGCATGGCATTTCCCGCAGGTTTTGGCGGTGTTGGCATGATTGATGGGGGAATCGAAATCCACACTGCGCTTGATAGTGTGCACCCCGTGGCAGTCCGAGCAGGAGGGAGCTTGCGTCAAGCCGAGTTGAAGCAGGGCTCGTCCGTGGATGCTTTCCGCATATTGGGAGGCCGCATCCGGGTTTTTCACCTTATACTCGCTGGTCAAGTTCGGATTGCTGTGACAGCGTGCACAGGTACGGGGAAGGTTGAGTTTGAAAACAGGGGAATCAATTTGTTTGACAGGCCGGATATCATGGGAGCCATGACAATCTGAGCATGTGGCGGCACCGAGCGAGCCCGCTTTTCGACTCATTCCGTGAATACTGGCATTGTATTCCGTGGCCGCATCCTCATGACAGGTGGCGCATTGGGGAGGAGGGAGCTTTTCAGGGTGGGGAAGATCCTTGATTCCCGCATGACAATCGGTGCATTGCAAGCTGCTGTGAACTGACTTGGCCAGGGCGTTGGTTTTGACGCACAGGGAATTGGTGGAGGCCCCCACCACCCGAACCAGTCCCGGATCGTCATGACAGGTAAAACAGTCGGCATTGGTGAAAGTTGCGGTGGCGCCCCAAGCCAACGGAGCCATTCCCCACGATAGAAGCGCAACAAGGCCCTTTTGATATGAAAATCGCATCATTCGCAACCCTTTCTCAGCCAAAATGTTATCAAGTTTAATGTAACTACCGCGAGAAGCACAAAATGCGATTTAACTTACTTGATCAGATGCGGAGGGGCAAGGGGAGAAATCTACGAAAAATGTCACATCTTACCGTTTAATCGGGAGAGTTTCTTGCGCCATTCGCCCGGGGAAACTCCATTTACCTGCCGGAACCGGCGGGAAAAATAGCCGGCATCCTGAAATCCGGCCTCTGCAGCCACTTGCGATACATTGAGCGTGGGGTTTTTTAACAGGATTTTGGCACGTTTCAGGCGCTGTTCCGTGAGAAAGTCGGAAAAGCACTGCTTGTGATGCTCGTGGAACAGGTGCGAGAAGTGGTTGGGTGTGATCCGGCATGCAGCGGCAATGGCGGTGAGTCGGAATGGCAGATTGGGTTTTCGAGCCATCAGATCCGATACAACATCGATGAGTGACGTAGAGGGCGCCCTCCCGGCTTCCTCCTTTTTGGAGCGGCCTTCGCCAACCCTGGTAATCGCCCTGCTCAACTCCGATTCAATGGCTCTGGCAATGATGGTATCAGGAGCATGCCTCTTCTTTTCCTGTTCCAGTTCAAACTCAAGGGTTAACTTGTCCAGAATCAGCTTCAACGCCTGGGCCGCCATGTTCATGATCATCAGGGCTAGTTCCATTTTTTCAGGGTCAAGTCGGCAGAGGTTTTCTTTGGCTTTTTTTAGTTTATTTGTGTCAATACCGAGTTTCTTGCCACGGTGCTGGATGATTTTCCAGGCGGATACGGTATCTTCGTCGACCAAGGTGCAGGAGGTGAGAATCGCCAGATCGCAATACCGTTCGCCGGGGAGGTGCTGCACCAGGGTTGAGACTCCGGAATGACACCGCTTGACCATGCTGGATTTGTGAGGGTTTGTTTCAGCCATGAGTAGATGACATATCCTGCAGTGTTCTGCTCCGTCCGGGCTGCCTTGAACCAATTTGCAGAATTCTGACAGGTAATGACTGCTTCCCACCAAAGCTTGGGCCATGCCGTCCTTTGTGGGATAAATGATGACCAGACGTAATCCAAGAAGCTTCACCGCCATGTCGCTCAACGAGTCCAGAATCGGCGAAGTGAATGCTTCTGGTTTCAGATCAAGTTTGCTTCGATTCGTTAACACTTCAACGGCTCCTTCTCAGGCATCGTTTGTTCCGTAACAGATCTCAGTCCAGAACATGGGTAAACAGACCATCCCTGAGTTTGGGTTCGAACCAGGTGCTCTTGGGCGGCATGATGCCGCCCACATCAGCAATATCCATCAACTGTTGAACAATCGTTGGATACATCGAAAACGCGACCTGATGGTCGCCTGATGCCACCCTTTTCTCAAGTTCGGCGGTTCCCCGGATTCCGCCCACGAATTCAATGCGCTTGCTGGTGCGCGGATCGTCAATTCCCAGCAGTGGAGCCAGCAGGCGTTCCTGCAATACCGCCACATCCAGTCGCCCCTCAGGTGGCGTTCCGGCGGGAATCGTCCAAGTGAGTTCATGCCATTTCCCACTAAGGAGCATCCCCATTCTTCCCGGAGCCGATGGGGTAGGGGAGGCTGTCGGGGTGACGGTGAAACGGGACCGGACGGCATCCATGAAATCGTCATGGGAGAGACCGTTGAGATCTTTGACCAGGCGGTTATAGGCCAGGATTTGCATTTGGCTGGCTGGAAACAAGACTCCGAGAAACCAGTTGTAGGATTCATTTCCTGTCGGATTTGGAGTCAGGGCGCGCCGCTCCCGGGCCACCCGTACGGCGGAGGCCGCCCGGTGATGTCCATCGGCAATATAGGCTACCGGAACATTCAAAAAAGCCTGAGTCACGGCATCCGGGTTTTTGAATTTCCATCCGGTATGGGCAATACCATCGGCGGCAACAAAGTCGAAGAGCGGCGGCGTTTTTTCAGTTTCTGCGACAAGCGCATCCAGGGTGGCCTCATCACGATAAAGCAGGAATACCGGTCCGCTCTGGGCGTTTAGGGTATTGATATGGCGGGTGCGGTCATCTTCCTTGTCCTGACGTGTCTTTTCATGGATCTTGATGATTTTATTCTCATATTCAACGGTCGAGCAACAGGCCACGATTCCACGTTGAACATGGCGCCCCATGGTCTGGCGGTAAAGGAAAAGCTGTGGAGTGGCCTCCTGTTGGAGAATTCCCTCCTTTTGGAATTGGCGCAAGGTGTCGCGGCCCCGCCCGTAAACAACGTCGGAACACGGGTTGATCCCCGAATCCATATCGATTTCCGCGCGGGAAACATGAAGGAAACTATACGGATTCCCGGCGGCCAGCGCCCGCGCTTCGGTGGTGTCAACCACATCATAGGGGACAGCCGCCACTTGTGAAGCCAGATCAGGTCGGGCACACCATGCTTTGAATGTCTTGATTTTCATTGTCGTTTTCCAGGTTCGGATTTATCAAAACCTTAATTGTGAAGATCAGGGTGAGGAAGTCAAGAAAGGTCTCTCATCCCTCCCTCACGATCAGGTCGGGATGAGGAACCGCCGGATCCTCGCAGAGGCTCCGGGGCGCTTTCCCGGTGAACAGCCGGATCCACAAGCGTAGACTGGCGCCCACGATCAGCAACACGAGAATCATGAACGTTGCGGTGACGGCAATGTCGATCTGGTTGTTGAATATCTGGGAAGCCAGTTTGCGGGCCTCGGCGGAGGAAGCTCCGGCTAATTGTCCTCGAAGCGTCGCAATGGCGGGCAGAAATCCCCCGGCATTTGCGTAAAAAATTTTCTGCCAACCAGCCGTCATCGTGACTACCAGCAGGAAAAGCAGGGGAATCAGGGTTACCCAGATATACCGGTCGCGATTCATTTTGATCAAAATCGTTGTACCCAGTGCCAATGAAATCACCGCGAGCAACTGGTTGGCGATCCCGAAGATGGGCCAGAGGCTGTTGATACCCCCATAGGGATCCACAACGCCCTGATACAGGAACCAGCCCCAGGCTCCGACAAAAAGGGAACTGGCCAGGAGGTTGGCTGATGTGGATGAGGTATTGCCGAGTGGCGTCCAGAGATGACCGAGAACATCTTGCAACAGAAACCTGCCTACCCGAGTTCCGGCGTCGATAGTGGTCAGGATGAACAACGCCTCAAACATAATGGCAAAGTGATACCA
>CAJBSZ010000062.1 GCA_903958395.1 uncultured bacterium
CAGGCTCCAAGAAGAAAATCGCGGCGCACAGCGCCCCTCCCACAGAGCCTTGAACAAGCCTGCCCCTCCTGTTACTGACCCCTAACCGATAAATATACCCGAATGGGTACTGGATCGCGCCGTGGCAATCGTTAACCGTCGGTATTTGAGGAGTTTCACACTCGCCTTCGCGGACTTCGAGACTTGAGCGGAGCGGGTGTGAGAACATTCCTTTCCCCAATGTTTGAGTGGATTTAGATGCGTTTGCCCTGATAGGGGCGCCGAGAACCGATGACGAGTGTCAGTGTCTAGCCGCAGGCATGGTTCAGGCCGAATCGCAGTCGGTCGACGGGGAGTGGCGTTATCGCCTTGATCCACAACAGGCGGGCGTGAAGGAATGCTGGTTCGCCAAGGTGCCGTTGAAATCGACCACAGTGGCGATGTGTTCATTTGGCCCCGCGGCTCGGTCTTTAAGATCCGGTAGCGAATTCGGCATGAACCGGGAGGCTGGCGTCCTCGACCGCCGTATTGGCCAGTCAACATCAAACGTCGAATTAATTGTAAATTCTTCGTGCATTGATTATCATGACTTGGGTTTAATGAAAGACTCATGGAATAGTTGTACGAGAAGAAAAGGATGCCGTGACGATGTCCGAAGTACAAAAACAGCAATACAATGCAAAGCGGCCGTTGCGGATGGCCGATGTGGCCCATAATCTGGGACTGTCGCGGGCGACAGTGTCCTATGTGCTCAGCGGCAAGGCCGAGGCGGCCCATATTCCCGAGAAGACCGCGAAGCGGATCATGGCGGAAGTGAAAAGGGTGAATTATCAGCCGAACCGGCTGGCCCAAAGCCTCATCATGCGCCGCACCCAGACCATCGGCCTGCTGTTGAGTGGTGTGTGGGGCAAGTTCGGGCAATCGATCATGGATGGACTCCAGCCGGTTCTCGATAGCGCGGGGTACATGCCGATTATTGCCATGCATCGGTGGGATGATGTTCGCGAGCGGGCCGAGGTGCGATCCCTGCTGGGGTTGAATGTGGACGGGTTGATCGTCCAGCCTCAGCCGAAATCCTGCCGCAAGACTTATCAGCCGTTGCTGGATGCCGGTGTGCCCCTTTTGTTTTTCGGGGATGCTCCCCGTGATATGCCCGATGCGCATTGTGTGGCGTGGGACAGCGCCGAGGCCGTCAATGTGGCGGTGGGGCGGCTGGTCGAAATGGGCCGGACGAAGATCGGGTTTGTGGGCGTACGGTATCCGTTCAAATACAATGAAGACCGATATGAGGCTTTTTGCAAGGCGTTGAAGGCGCACGGCATCAAGTTGAATAAGAAGTGGGTGGCTTGGGAAAATATCGCGGAGGAGCCAGGTTCCTTGCTTGACGGGATGTTCGCTCCGAAAGGGGATCATCCGAATGCCATTTTCGCCATGAACGACTCGGCGGGCTTGCAGGCCATTCAGAAGCTGATGGGACGGGGAATCCGCATTCCCGTGGACGTGGCGGTGATCGGACTGGGCGACTACTCCGAAAGCTTCGAGTTTACCGCCGTGATGACGGCCGTCCATGAGCCCGTGGCGGAGATGGGGCGCGAGGCGGGTCGGATCATCCTGGAAGCGATCCAGAACCGCGAACTCAAGCCGGTCCGCCATCTCGTGGGGGGCTCGACGTTGGTACGTCGCCCCTCGACCGAAGGCTGGAGCCGCATGGGCGTGGCGTAATATCAGCGACCCCCGGAGCCGGCGGCTTGCCGCGACGCAGCTTCCGGCGAAGGCGGGTCTCAGACTGTGGCGAATTCGCCATGAACCTCGAACAGTCAACTTCTTATAACCACCCAAACGGGTGGTTGACATGAAGTGTGAGGTTGTGTAGCTTACGCGTGTAATTCTTTTTGGTGAATTGTGGTGGTGGCAGGCGGGGATTGGATCGTTTGCGTGAGGGCGGATGGGAGCTCAATGGTGAATACTTCAGGGATTTGTATCGCTTGTCGCAATTATTGTGACAAGACCTGTTCACCACGCTTTGATAAGTCTATGGCATTATGACAACTGGCATAAAAATTCCTTTGGCCTTATCCCGCGGTGGTGGATGGGAACCCATCAGTCCCAGAAACTGGAATGGCGGGATCCGGATTCCTGCGGGACGCCGCATCTGTTTCGACTTCGGGGCCAAACGGGTCGGGCGAATCGAGCTCGATCTCAAGTCGGAGACTGAAGGAACGGTCCGGGCTTATCCCTTTCCACACCCGGAAGCCGAGGTCCCGGTGGTCTTCTCGTCCGAGAATTATGGCAAACCGGAATACCCGCTGACCTGGGGGACTCAAATCTCAGGGCCGCTGCAATTTCCGCATGGCGCCGGAAGCCAGATTGCCGCCAGCCAGAAGACCTATGCGTTCCGGTACCTGAGCCTGCTGCCCGACCACGATGTGGTGTTGCAGGCGGTCCGGCTGCGCGAGCAACCTTGCTCCGTCCTCTTGCAGGGCGCCTTCGAGTGTTCCGATCCGGCCGTGAACCGGGCCTGGGAGATGGGCGCCAAGACGCTTCTGCTTTGTACGCAACCTGCCCGCGATTCCCAGCAGCCCATCGGGGCTGAGGGTGACACTGTGATCTGGGATGGCTGCCGCCGGGATCGTGAAGTGTGGGTGGGGGATCTGCGGCCGTCCGCCTTGGCGCTGTATGCGTTGACATCCGATGCCTCCGCTGTCCGCACGTCGTTGCGGCTGATCGCTGAACGGCGGTTCGAGGATGGATTGGTTCCCGCCAGTGCCTCCAGCAGGCAGGTGTTCTTTGAATACGCCCTCTGGTGGATCATCACGGTGTGGGAGTACTACTGGCACACCGGTGACCGGGAGTTCGTTGCTGAGATGATGCCGGTGTTGCAGGGGCAACTGGAGTGGCTGGAGAGCCATGTCACGCAGGACCGGTTGCTCGAGGTGACAAACACCTGGTCCTACACCCTGCCGCGGGCGGGGGTGCTGTCGGGGGCGAACATGGTTCTGGCACATGCCCTCGAATGCGCGGCCCGGTTGTGCGATCTTCCTTCTCTCCCTTTAGATAGTTCTGTAATGAAGTGCGACACATCTGCGTCGCCTTTATTTGGTAGGGCGCGCAGGCCCTTGCGCGCCGCGGCGGCCAGCGGCGTGGCCGCCCTACCAGTTGGGTTGCGGGCAAAGCCCGCCTCAGGGCAGGTGTCTTCCCGACTCCGGGAGTGGGCTAGTCATGTGCGTAAGCTCGTGACCGGGCAATTCTACGACCCCGCTCGGCATCTCTTCAACGACCGGCGCCGTTCAGAAGGCTGGGACGGCCGGACCTGGGAGGATAACAATGCGCAGGCGATCCTGCTCGATATTGCGCCACGGGAAGCGTGGGACGGCATCCTGGCGAATCTGAAAGCAAAGCTCTGGCGGGAGCGAGGCGCGGTGGTATGCGATCCGATGTTCACCTCGGGGGCAATTCAGAACGAGAATAAGTGGGCGCACAACGGTACGATCTGGCCGTTTATCAATGCCTACGAGGCAGGCGCGGCACCCGGCCGCCGGGCGTCACCGGCCCCGTGGGGTAGGGATTGTCGACCTCCATGCCGCCGCCCGATATGTGCGCCCAGAAGC
>CAJBSZ010000063.1 GCA_903958395.1 uncultured bacterium
ATGGAAGATCACAAAGATCACGAAGGTTAAAGGTTTTTACCGCCTCCGGCGGAACCCTAACCCATTTTCTTTGTGGTCTTCGTGGTCTTCTGTTCAAATTTCTTGAACATTTGCTTAGCTTGATAGGTATGGCCGCCGTCCCTCCCCTCGCAGAAATCGCCGTTTCTTTATGAATTGGGAGGGGCCGCGGCCGCCGCGGACCGTATGTGGGTGGAGTTTTGCAAGAGGCTGTCCCGGACGCGACAAAGCGCGTCCCTCCAAAGAATACCTCCCCCCTCGTGAGATACCCATTACGAATTTCCGCGCTTGCATCAAGGGGGGGGGGCGTAATAGTCTTGAAAAGTCCATTAATGGAGATTTTTTATGCCTAAATTCCGATATGTTGCCATGGATTCCAAGGGGAGTGAAGTTGAGGGCATGATTGATGCCGACAACGAGACGCGAGCCCTCACCGCAATCAAGGAAAAAGGACTATTCCCGACCAGTGTCACGGATATGAGCGGAGGCCGTGGGGGCGCCAACAAGTCGACCCGTGGCGGGATGCCATCCCGGACGGCTCCCGGAAAGGGTCCAGTACGCGGGGGCAGCGGGGTGAAGAAGGAAATCAAGTTGCCCGCTTTCCTCAATAAGATGATGCAGGGTAAGGTGGCCTCCAAGCAGATCATGCTCTTTACGCGCCAATTGGCAACGCTGGCGGATGCGGGCATGCCGTTGTTGAAAAGTCTTCATGTGCTCCAGCGCCAGGAGAGGACCCCTCAGTTCCGGTCGGCCTTGCAGGGTATGGCCGAGTCGGTTGAAGGCGGCAGTACCTTTGCCGAATCATTGGCCCAGTATCCCGGTGTATTCACTCCCTTCTACGTCAATATGGTCCGGGCGGGTGAAGCCTCAGGCGCACTTCAGACGATCCTGACGCGTCTGGCGGAATTCATGGAGAAGAGCCAGAAGATCAGGAGCAAGGTCAAGGGTGCCATGGTCTACCCGATGGTCGTCATGGTCATGGCAGGGGTCATCCTGCTCGTTCTGATGATCTTCGTGATCCCCAAGTTCAAGGAAATCTTTGATGACCTGCTGCAGGGCAAATCCCTGCCGCTCCTGACCCAGATGGTGATCGGGGCCAGTGAGTTTATCATGAAGCAATGGTATATCGGGCTGGGTCTCATTGCGGTGATTGTGTTTGTTTTCAAGGCGTTTAGCCGGTCTGACGTGGGACAGCAGTCCCTGGACCGCCTCAAGCTGAAAATTCCGGTATTCGGGTCATTGCTCCGTAAGACGGCCATCGGTAACTTTTCCCGAACTCTGGGAACGCTGCTGACCGGGGGTGTGCCGATTCTGCAGGCGCTGAACATTGTGCGCGAAGTCACGAACAACGCCGTATTGTCGCAGGCGGTGGCCACGGTACATGACAGCGTCAAGGAAGGTGAAACCATTGTGGTGCCCCTCGAGGCCTCGGGCGTGTTTCCCTCCATGGTGGTCAGCATGATCCAGGTCGGTGAAGAAACCGGTGCGTTGCCCGAGATGCTGATGAAAATCGCGGAAACCTATGATGATGAGGTGGATACAGCGGTTGAGGCGCTGACCTCGGTTATCGAGCCCATCATGATCATCCTGCTGGCGCTGATTGTAGGAACAATCGTCATCGCCATGTTCCTGCCGTTGGTCTCGATCATCGGGAATCTGTAGGGTGGGTAGGATTTCTGTGGGGCGACAGTGTTTTGGGGCCGAAGATGGTTTTACCCAGGGCAGACGCATCTATTAATTCGGCCATTGAATAGTCGCGGAAATCAAGATTCACCACCCGCTTCGCTTGCTTTCTGTTACCCATAAGTCGAGAGGAAGACTTCAACTAATCTGCACTGATTCGCACTGATGAGGAGAAAACTTTGAACAGAAGAACGCGAAGTTCGCAAAGGC
>CAJBSZ010000064.1 GCA_903958395.1 uncultured bacterium
ACGCCTCGCCCTACCCGGAAATCTATACAGATCGTCGATGTCTTCGGGTAGGGCGAGGCGTCCCTGCCGAGCCGTCGTGACAAGGGTGTTCTTGGATCTACACCTGGAGCTCTGTTCCTTAGGCGAGGATTTTGGCTCTGGTTGACTCCTTGGAGGTCGTGATATAAAGTTCCAATCAGTGCATTGCAGGATACCGGGAGAGGCAACCATGGCGACTACAATTGATGTCAAACTGGGTGAACGATCATATCCGATTCATGTTGGACACGGCCTTCAGCTGGCCCAAATACTCGAGGCGAAGCCGGGAATCCGCGTATTAATGGTCTCGGATTCCAATGTAGACGCTTTGCACGGCGAGGCCTGCCAGCGGCAGCTTGCCAGCCAGGGTTTTGAAGTCCTGCGGACCGTGATTCCGGCAGGCGAATCAACCAAGTCGCTTCACTGGGTGGATTTTCTTTATGGAAAGGCCGCTGAAGCCGGCCTCGACCGGTCGAGTGTCATCCTGGCTCTGGGAGGCGGGATGACAGGCGATTTGGCGGGATTTGTCGCGGCAACGTATCTCCGGGGCGTCCGATTTATCCAGGTTCCCACCTCCTTGCTCGCCATGGTGGATAGTTCAGTGGGGGGGAAGACCGGAATCAATCTGGCGCAGGGGAAGAACCTTGTCGGGGCCTTCTACCAGCCGATTGAAGTGGATGCGGACCTGGACCTGCTCAAGACGTTGCCCTCGCGCGAATATGTTTCAGGCTTGGCGGAAGTGGTCAAATACGGAGTCATTTGGGATGCTTCCTTTTTTCATCTGCTGGAGAAAGAGGTCCCCGGCCTTCTGAAACGCGATTCAGCCCTGCTTGAAAAAGTGGTGGCACGCTGTTGTGAGATCAAGGCGGAAGTGGTCGCCATGGATGAACGGGAAATCGGACCCCGTGCCATCTTGAATTTCGGGCATACCCTGGGGCATGCCGTCGAAAAGGCGGATGGATATGGACGCTGGTTTCACGGTGAAGCGGTCGCGATCGGGATGGCCTATGCCGCGAGGCTTTCAACGATCACGAAGGGATTTCCGGCTGCCGAGGCTGAGGCGGTTGTAAGGCTCCTGGAGAAGCTGGGGCTTCCCATCCGGCCTGCACCCGGTGACACAGTGGAGTGGGCGGCATTGAGGGAGGCCATGATGTCGGACAAAAAGACCCTGAACAAGCGACCCCGATTTGTGCTGGCCCGAAAACTGGGCGATGTGGTGACGGGGTGTGAAGTGGAGGAATCGATTTTAGCGGAGGCTTGGCATGTCTGTAGTAAATGAATGGATTGCGCGCGAGTATTTCGAGCATCTGGGTTACCTGGTGACTCAGCCCTGTAAATATATGTCCCCAGGCAAGAACAGGCGAATCGAAGAAGATCTCGACCTGCTGGTGACGCACCCGCAGATTGATAAACAAAAACTTCCCGATCACATTGTCTGGACCGCCGGAGACCTGGAGTCAGTCGGGCGTGCGGTAGTGGGGGTGCGTGGCGGACACGCAGAACGGTTTTATTCCGGCGCCTACGAGAAGAATCCCGAGATCCTGCGGTATGCGGAACGTTCAGCCCGACTGGCAGCAGCAGCCCGGCTCGGGGGTGAGCCCATTGCCGTAATTCTGTGCATTCCCGAGTTGCCGGCATCCGAGGAGCTTCGGGACAAAACGCTTGCGGGGTTGCGGGAGCGCGGGGTGGATGGCGTCATTTCGTTTCGGACCATGCTTCTGGAACTGATTTCCGCCGTGCGCGTGAACCGGAATTATGAAAAATCGGATATGCTCCAGATTCTTCGGATTTTGAAGGCGTATGGACTTGTCAAAGACCCGCAGCTGGAGTTTTTTGAAAAACGGGGACGAAAATCCAAGGTGAAGGATCCAGGATGATCCGCTCTTTTGTTTTCAACCAGTCCCAAGGCCGCCTGATCAGCCAGGATATTTCCCTTGATCTGCTCAAGGTGGTGCTCCAGGACGAGGGGGTTCAATTCTGGGTGGATGTCGGGGAGTGCACCGATGAGGAGGCCAAAGCCGTTCTTGAGGGGGTATTCCAGTTCCATCCGCTCGCCATTGAGGACTGCCTGACCCCCAGTGACCGTGCGAAGGTTGAGGAATACGAAAACTACGTATTCCTGGTCATTCATGCGGTGAACTACAACGGTGGCGAGTTCAAGATGAGTGAGCTGGATCTTTTCATCGGGAAAAATTTCCTGGTGACCTATCACCGGGATCCGTTGCGGTGCGTCGCGTCGACCATTGAACGGGTTCTGAAAAATGCCCCGACGGTGGCGCGTGCGCCCGATCGCCTGACCTATACGATTCTCGATTTTCTTTTGGAAGGCTATGCGCCCGCCCTTGAGGAGATGTCGGTCGAAATCGCAAACCTGGAGAAAACGATGCTCGCGAGTGCCTCGGTGAATATTCTCGAAGGGGTCATGCAATTGAAGGGGGAGGTGCAGCGGTTGCGCCAGGTGGTCTGGCCCCAGCGGGAAACCATTGCGCGGCTGGCGCACGGGGAATTCAAGATTGTGCGCACCCATATGCTTCCCTATTACCGTGATTTGCTGGATCAACTGGTAAAGATCAGTTCATCGGCGGAGAATGCCCGTGACTCGCTCACCGGCGTATTGCAGATTCACCTGAATATTCAGCAAATGCAGGTGAACCATATCATCAAGGTTCTGACCGTGATGGCCACCCTGTGCATGCCCGCGTTAGTGGTGACCAGTTACTACGGGATGAATATCGCCCATTGGCCTAACCTCGAGGATTCCCGCGGGTGGATGTGGGTGTGGTTTGTGACCGGAACTTCCACGCTTGCGTTGTATTTCCATCTGAAACGCCGGGGTTGGTGGTGAGGGGAATTCTCGCACCATGAAGCTTGAACTGCTGGCCCCGGCGGGCGACCTCGAGGCCGCCTTTGCCGCCTTTCATTACGGCGCGGATGCCATCTATCTGGGCCTGAAACGTTTTTCGGCCCGTGCCGAAGCCGCCAATTTCACTCCTGAAGAACTCGGTGAAATAACAGCGTACGCCCATCAATGCACCCCCCGTCGTTCGGTTTTTGTAGCCCTGAACACCCTGGTTCTGGACGATGAACTGGACGAGGCCATCGAGGCGCTGGCCTCGGTCTCGAAGGCCGGTGCGGATGCGGTGATCGTCCAGGATCTCGGAGTGGCCCGGCTGGCCAGACTCCATTTTCCAGGACTGGCTTTGCACGCCAGTACCCAGTTGGCCATCCATAATGTGGAGGGGGCACTGGCGGCGCAACGGTTGGGGTTCAGTCGGGTGACTCTGGCCCGCGAACTGACTCTGGGCGAAGTCGGAACGATTGTCAGGGAAAGTGGCCTGGATGTGGAAACCTTTATCCATGGCGCCTTGTGTTATTCCTATAGCGGTCTCTGCCTGTACTCCTCGCTGCTCAGGGGGCGTAGCGGGAACCGGGGCCGATGCACCTATCCCTGCCGCGACTCTTTTGCGGGGCAGGGGATTGGCTCCGACGGGCGTTATCCCTTCTCCATGAAGGATCTGGCCTTGACCGGTGAAGTGGTAAAACTGCGGGACGTCGGGGTGTTCAGTTTCAAAATCGAGGGCCGCAAGAAAAGCGCCCTGTATGTGGCCGCCGTGACCCGGTATTACCGCCAGCTTCTGGATAACCAGATATCCCCTGCCGCCCGGCGCGAGGCGGAGGAGGATATCAAGACGATTTTCAGCCGGCCCTGGACGGATCTCTATGTCAAGTCGGCCCGTAACCGGGCGGTGACCGACGCCGAGGTTGTGGGGCACCGGGGAGCGCCGATCGGAGTGGTTCAGGACATCCTCAAGCTGGGGCGTGAAGAGTGGGTGCGGTTCAAGACGCAGCGACGGATTGAGCGGCATGATGGCATCCAGACCGATGTGCCCGGACAGGGCCGACCTTTTGGATTCCCCGTGGATCGCCTGCGCCTGGCAGGGAGTCGGGGAAAACAACCGGAAGAGGTTTTTGAGGCCCCGGCACAGACGGTCATTGAGGTATCCCTGCCACCCGACCACCCTGTGATTGAGCCCGGGGCACCGCTGTATTGCTCCTCGTCGCAGGAAGTAAAACAACGATACCGGTTTCCGCGCCCGAAGCCCGGAGTGTATCGGGTCAGAACCCCCATTTATGTGGTCGTGGAAGTGAATCCGAACCGGCTTGTCGCCCGGGCCTCTGTCAAACGGGGCATCGGCGAAGAGGCGGTTCTCGAAGGAACGTTCGAGCCCTCCCGTGATCCTTCAAAAATCGAGGTGGCGGCCCGTGAGGCATTTGGGAAACTAGGGGAGTCCCGGTTTGAATTAGCGGAATTCACGCTCTCCAATCCGGAAGGGCTGTTTATTCCCGTTTCGCTGTTGAACCGCCTCCGGCGCGAGGTCGTTTCGAAACTGGAGGAATCGCTGGAGGCCGACCACCAGAAGGCGGTTCAGGTCGTCAAGGAGTTGGAACAGCGTGGCGTACCGCTTCAGGCACCGGAATCGGAATGCTGGAGCCTGAAGGTCGATCGCCTCAGCCATCTGGCGGATCTTGAAGAGTCGGATTGGAAGGGGCTTGTGGAAGTGGTCGTGGATATTCAGCGCGATGCACTGCCTGATTTGCTGGTCGGATTGTCCACGCTGGCGGAGAGGGTGGGGCCTGAAAAAATCCGGCTGGCTCTTCCCCTCATGATGCGGGAATGGGAGAAAGCCGATTGCCAGGCTAAGCGGGTGGCGCTTCAGGCGGCAGGCTGGGCACGTTGGGAGGGGGCGGCCCTGTCCGATTGGCCGACAGGCGACCTGACAACCGATTGGACGCTGTATGTCACCAACCGGTCCGCCGCGAGGCAGTTGCTGGAACTCGGGGTAGTGCGATTTACCGTATCGCCGGAGGACGGCCGGGAAAACCTGGAATCGCTTCTGCATCAATTCCCGGATCGTGCCACCGTGGTCGTCTATCAGGATTCACCTTTGTTCATTTCTGAAAATTGTGCCCTTGCGGCCATGGCAGGACGATGTCCCGCGGGGGCCGATTGCAAGGATTCGGAACGGGAATGGGTCTCCGGAAGTGGAGAAACCATTCGCTTGATTCAACAGGGGTGCCGGTCTATTGCCGTTAATGTGAAGCCTTTTGTCCTGACCCGCTGGCTGGACGAACTCCGTGAAATGGGGGCGCGGTATTTCCGCGCCGACTTTATCAATCGCCGCTATGAGCCAGCGGAAGTGCGTCGTCTCTGGCGCGCCATCCGGCGTGGCAATCCGGTGCCGGGCTATGACGGTAATTACCGGCAGGGGATGCGGTAGGAATCTGCTCCAGAATAGCACGACGCGGATTGACTTTTCGGGGACATCGCTGTAGGTAATGTCCTTATTTGTCCAAATCAATTCTCATGGTGACATTATGCAATTGGGTGTACGAGATGTTGCGCGGATTTTGAATGTTTCCGAAAAATCCATCTACCGATGGATTCAGCAGGGACAGCTTCCCGCCTATAAGGTCAATGAGCAGTATCGGTTCAACCGGGCAGAGCTTCTGGAATGGGCTAATGCCCAGAAAATCAATGTTTCAGCCGAAATGTTTACCGAGCCGGATGCTGCGGCTGAACTGATGCCGGATTTCGCCGATACGCTGGAGGCGGGTGGAATTTTCTACCGGTTGGAAGGAAACGATAAGGAGTCCGCCCTCCGCTCCGCCGTGGGGGTGATGAAACTGCCGCCGGATATGGATCGGGAGCTTTTGCTGCGCGTTCTGCTGGCCCGTGAATCCATGGCCTCAACCGGAATCGGTGAAGGCATCGCCATTCCCCATGTCCGCAACCCGATTGTGCTCTCGGTCAACCACCCCGCCATTTGCCTGTGTTTTCTTGAAAAACCGATTGAGTTCGGAGCGATTGATGATCTGCCGGTTCATACCCTGTTTACATTGGTAAGCCCGACGGTTCGGATTCATTTGTATATGCTCTCGCGCTTGGCCCATGCCTTGCGGGATCCCGGGTTCAAGGACTGTGTGGCCCGGCAGGGCTCGCGCGAGGAAATACTGGCGGCAGCGCGCGCCATGATCGTTCCCGCACCCAAACCGACCAGTGAATAGTGAACTTCCAACATTGACGTTGCTGCTGATCTCCATGGCGTGTTTTTTGGGCGGCGGGTTTTTGTCGCTTTTTTGGGGACGACGGCCTGAGCGCTCCTCCCGCTTCGGGGTGGGCGGGGCGGTAGCGGGATCGGTTATCGGCCTCTGGCCTGTTCTGCAGTCACTGGGCGGAGCCGGAGTCGAATCTGTTCGCTTTGCCTGGAATGTTCCCAACGGTCTGTTTCATATCCAGCTCGATGCCCTGTCAGCTTTTTTTCTGCTCCCCATATTCATTCTGACGCCACTGGCGGCGATCTATGGCGGCGAGTATATGCGCTCTTTTTCGGGGAGAAAATCACTGCGATCCCATTGGCTTTTCTTCAACCTGTTTATTTTAGGGATGACGCTGGTGATACTCGCCCGTCACGCCCTTCTGTTCCTGGTGGCCTGGGAAGTGATGTCGTTATCCGCCTTCTTCCTGGTCACTTTCGAGCATGAGAAAAAAGAGGTGCGACCGGCAGGCTGGATCTACCTGATTGCCGCGCATGTGGGGGCGGCGTTTCTCCTCGCTCTTTTTCTGGTGCTGGGTCGGCATGCCGGCTCGCTCGACTTTGACCAGTTCATGGCGGCCGGGCCGCTGGCGCCCTCCCTTTCCGCCATTTTGTTTATCCTGGCCATCGTAGGATTCGGAACCAAGGCCGGATTCGTTCCGTTTCACATCTGGCTTCCCGAAGCGCATCCGGCGGCACCCAGTCATGTTTCCGCCCTGATGTCCGGAGTCATGATCAAAATTGGCATTTATGGAATCCTGAGGATGATGATGTTTCTGGGTCCGCCGGCGCCCTGGTGGGGACCTGTACTGATAGGGATCGGCGTATTGGGCGCACTACTCGGTGTGACGCTGGCCCTGTTTCAGCTGGATATCAAACGCGCACTGGCCTATTCAAGTATCGAAAATATCGGACTGATCGTCCTCGCGCTGGGGGTGGGTCTATGGGGGTTGACCGGTGGCCATCCTGTTGTGGCGATGCTGGGCCTGGCGGGCGGGTTTTTGCATATCTGGAACCATTCCCTGATGAAAGGGTTGATGTTTTTGGGCGCGGGAAGCATCCTGCATGCGACGGGAACGAAGGATATGGAGCGCCTGGGTGGATTAATGGCTCGCATGCCGCGAACCGGGGTGGCAATGGTTTTGGGCGCATTGGCCATTGCGGCCGTGCCGCCACTGAACGGGTTTGTCAGTGAATGGCTGATTTATATGTCATTATTGAACGGGGGCCTGGATTTTTCCGGGGGGAGCCGGATGATCCTGCTATTGACGGTGGGAGTGCTCGCGCTTGTCGGCGGGATGGCGATGATCTGTTTTGTGCGTTTGATTGGAATTGTTCTATTGGGCACAGGGCGGAGTGAGGAGGCCCGTAACGCCCATGAGTCGTCACCCTGGATGACCCTTCCGCTGGTGCTTCTGGCCGGGTGCTGCATGGGGGTTGCCGTGTTTCCCCGCCTCCTCATTCTTGCTTTTTCCCGCACGGTGGAGTTTGTGTTTGCCATCCCTGTGGAGTCGTTTATGACGGTGCTGAATTCTCCCGCATCACCGTTGACGCTGCTAGGCCAGATGAATGGGGTTATTTGGGTCATGCTGGGCGCGGTCTCTTCCCTGTTTCTCGTCTCGATCCGGAGGCGGGGTTCACGGCAGGACGAGACCTGGGGATGTGGCTATCCCGCTCAGACGCCCCGGATTCAATATACCGGCCAGTCCTTTTCAGAATTGATCGTCACCCGGCTTTTTCCCGGGGCGATGCGCCCCAAGACCCGTGTGGTATTGCCGGAAGGGATTTTCCCGGAGGCGGGAAAAATGACTACGGGGTATCCCGATACGATGAGCCGGATTTTCTACCAGCCTTTTTTCGAGTGGCTCATGGAGCGCCTTACCCGCCTGCGTTGGGTTCAGCAGGGAAAGATCCAGAGCTACATGCTGTATTTCGTTGTGATCTTGCTGGCCGCCTTTGCCTGGTTGGCCATCCGGGAGTGGGTGGTCCATGAATGAGTGGTTGATCATTCTTGGAATCGTATGTCACGCCGTGAGTGGCGTGCCGGGACTGTTTAATTCGTGCCACGATGATAAGGGGCAGGGGCTCTCGGTTCGCCTGGCGGTGGCTGGATCCGTATTGGGAATGGCGGGCGCCATCGGGTCGCTGTGGAGCCACCCCGTCACAGGCGCGATGATGCGCGTGGATGGCCTGTAGGTGATTTTCCTGATTCCGATTTTCCTGATACCGGCGCTCGGTGGCATTTACGGGACTGAGTATTGGAGTCAGCAGGCTCATCCGCACAATGGCCGGAAACTCCGGTTATTTTACGGATTGGTCACGGCGGCCCTGGCAACGGTGGCCGTGTCCGCGAATGCCATTCTGTTTCTGGTCGCCTGGGAAATCATGGCGCTGAGTGCGTTTTTTCTTGTTACGACGGAGGATGAGGATCGAGCGGTGCGGCAGGCGGGATGGCTTTACCTGATTACAACCCACATTTCCACCCTATGTCTGTTTGCCCTGTTTGCAGTGTTGCGGGTGGCGACGGGATCCTATGCGTTGGGTCCACTCCCCGTTGATTTAGCCAGTCCGGGAATTGTGACGGCTGTGTTTATTCTGGCGGTTCTGGCCTTTGGCTGCAAGGCAGGGCTGGTGCCTTTTCATATCTGGCTACCCAGTGCCCACGCGATGACGCCGAGCCATGTCTCGGCGCTGATGTCGGGGGTGCTGATCAAGATCGGCATCTACGGGTTGATTCGCATCACCTCATGGCTTCCGGATCCGCCGGTATGGTGGGGTGGACTTCTGCTGATTCTGGGGGCGGGCTCCGGAGTGCTCGGCGTGGTCATGGCATTGGGACAGCACGATCTGAAGCGACTTCTGGCCTATCATAGCATTGAGAATATCGGGATCATTGTGATGGGGGTTGGATTGGCGCTGGTCGGGCGTTCACTGAATTGCGTCGAGTGGGTGGTTCTCGGATTGGCTGGTGCCCTCCTGCACGTCTGGAATCACGGTCTGTTTAAGGCGCTGTTGTTCCTGAGTGCCGGGGCGGTGATTCATGGGACGCATTCCCGCGACCTGGATCACATGGGCGGTTTGGGGCGGGTCATGCCGGTTACAGCACTGTGTTTTGCAGTGGGCGCGATTGCCATCTGCGGGCTGCCGCCCTTGAACGGGTTTGTGAGTGAGTTACTGATCTATATCGGGGCGTTCCGGTCGCTAGGCATCGGTCAGGCGCTGTCCTGGCCCGCGGCCGCGTTTGTGGCGCCGGTTCTGGCCTTGATCGGGGCTTTGGCATTGGCCTGTTTTGTGAAGGCGTTCGGGGCGGTTTTTCTGGGCACGGCCCGGTCCCGGCACGGTGAGCATGCTCATGAAGTGGGGCGGGCGATGACGCGACCCATGCTGGTGTTGGCGATACTGTGTGTGGGTATCGGAATTGCCCCCATAGTAGTGGCGCCGGTATTGGATCAGGGAATCCTGGCTTGGATTCTTGATGGAACAGACGAGGTGCCCCGCGTGGCGACTTTAGTTCCGTTGGGCTGGGTCAGTCTGGGATCCTTGACGCTGGTGGCTTTACTGGGGCTCTTTACGCTGGCGATGAGGAAGCGGATCACACAGGGCGGCTCAGCCTCGGGGATTACCTGGGATTGCGGCTATGCGGCGCCTTCGGCAAGGATGCAATACACCGCCTCGTCTTTCGCCCAGATCCTGGGGACACTGTTCGGGTGGATACAGCATCCCCGGGTTCGGGCTCCCCGCGTGGAGGCCGTTTTCCCCGGGCGGACAACCTTCAAAAGTCATGTTCCCGACATCCTGCTGGATGTTGTGTTGAAGCCGGTGTTCCGGTTCGGAGCAAAATTGTTGTCTTCATTCCGTTTTTTACAGGCGGGAAATATCCATGCCTACTTGCTTTACATCGTCCTTTTTTTAATGGCGTTGTTATTATGGAGATAACCGGGAAGCTGTCATGAGTCATATAGTCATTCATATTTTTCTGTTGTTGGTCATGCCGCCGCTGTTGCTGGGGGTCATTGGCAAGACCAAGGCGTTGTTTGCGGGGCGCATCGGGCCGCCGGTGCTGCAACCGTATTATGACCTTTCGAAATTATTCCAGAAGGGGACCGTGTTCAGTACGACAACGACCTGGGTATTCCGGGCCGGGCCGGTGGTCGGGTTGGCGACCGCGCTACTGGCCGGGATGTTGATTCCGTTCGGGGGCCACTCGGCGCCCGTGTCGTTCAATGGCGATATGATTCTTTTTGCCTATTTGTTTGCGCTGGGTCGATTTTTTACGGCGGCGGCGGCCTTGGATACTGGATCAGCGTTTGAGGGGATGGGCTCTGCCCGGGAGGTGACGTTCTCCTGTCTTGCCGAGCCGGCCCTGTTTTTTGGATTTCTGGTGTTGGCGAAACTGTCAGGATCGTTGTCCCTGACCACCATGTTGGACGGAGCCTTCCCGCTGGGGGCGGGGGTGGCCGCTCCGTCATTGGTCCTGGTGGCGGCGAGCCTGTTTATAGTTTTGCTGGTGGAGAATTGCCGCATTCCCTTTGACGACCCAAACACGCATTTGGAATTGACGATGATTCATGAGGTGATGGTTCTGGATCACAGCGGTCCCGCTTTCGGGATGATCCTGTACGGGGCGGCGATGAAGTTGTTTGTAATGGGGGCGGTTTTGTTGCGTGTTGTGGCCCCGTTTGAGCTGGGGAATTCCTGGTACGACTGGGGACTGTTTATGGCCGGGATGCTGGGGTTGGCGGTGTTAATCGGACTGGTGGAGTCGATGATGGCCCGGTTTAGGATGGTTTTTGTTCCCACTTTTCTAGTGGCGGCGTGTCTGTTGTCGGCATTTGGTGTGATCCTGCTGTTGAGGTGAAATCATGAAAGACTTCATTGATCCGATTCTGGTTGTGGTGCTGCTCCTGAATTTTGTGGCCCTGGGGGCTAGCCGGTTGCGCACGTTGATCCAGGCTGTCGCGGTGCAGGGGATTTTGCTTGGGTTCATGATTGTTATGGCGCATGGGAGCTTCATGATTTGGGTGGCGCTGATGGCGGGTGCCACGGTGGCGCTCAAGGGGGTGGTGATTCCCCGCATGCTGTTTCATGCCGTCCGCGAGGTGGTGATTCGACGTGAGGTGGAGCCGATTGTGGGATTTGTGGCCTCCCTGTTTCTCGGTGCGGTGGGCACCGCGCTGGCACTGTTGTTCTCCAAGACGCTTCCAATTGCCCATGATCACATGAGTTCCCTTGTGGTGCCGGCGTCGTTGTCTACGGTGCTCACCGGATTCCTGATTCTGACTACCCGGTCGAAGGCGATCACGCAGGTGGTGGGTTATCTGATTCTTGAAAATGGTGTGTTTATCTTTGGCCTGTTGTTGATGGAGGCTATCCCGTTCCTGGTTGAACTGGGCGTGCTACTGGACCTGTTTGTCGCCATCTTTGTGATGGGCATCATTATTCACAAAATCAGCAGGGAGTTCTCCTCGGTGAGCACCAGCATGCTGTCGGAATTAAAGGAGTAGATCATGGTTTTTCTGCTAATATTTGTTCCCTTAATCATCGCGGTTGCCGCGTTGGTGGTGCCGTCGAATCGTTGGCGCCCCTGGCTGATTCCCCTGGCCGGGGTGATTCATCTGGGCATGACGGTGTGGACATTATCCTGCGCACACCCGGTGGCGGGGCTTCAGGGGTGGTTGGCGTTGGATCCACTGGGGAAACTGGTGCTCGGGCTGATCAGTGTGATTTTTACGATTTGCGGCTTTTACGCCCCGGCCTATCTGGCCTTGCGGCCCGAACGCCAGAACCGGTTCTTCTGCGCCTGTCTTCTCGGGATGCTGGGCATGATGACCCTGGTTGTGCTTTCGCATCATCTTGGGCTGATGTGGGTGGCCATCGAAGCCACCACGCTTTGCACGGCGCCATTGTTGTTTTTCAACCACAGTGCGCGCTCGCTTGAGGCGACCTGGAAGTACCTGCTTATCGGGTCGGTGGGAATTGCCCTAGCCCTGCTGGGATCGTTCTTCCTGGCCTATTCGTCGCTTCACGCAGGTTTGGTTCCGACTCTGCTTCTGGATGATCTGGTGAAGATGGCACCCCAGTTGTCACGCCCCTGGCTACATGCGGCGTTTGTGCTGCTCCTTGTGGGGTATGGCACCAAGATGGGGTTGGCCCCGATGCACACCTGGAAGCCGGATGCCTATGGGGAGGCGCCCGGACTGGTGGGTGCCCTTCTGGCAGGCGGTGTCACAAGTTGCGCGTTTCTGTCGATCCTCCGGTTCTATCAGATCTGCCTTGCTGCGCCGGAAGCGGCGTTTGCCCGGGAGATCCTGGTGTTTATCGGGCTGTTCTCGATGGCAGTCGCGGCGGTGTTTATGGTGCGTCAGCGGGACTTCAAGCGGATGCTGGCCTACTCCAGCGTCGAACACATGGGTATTCTGGTCCTGGGGATTGGACTGGGCGGACTGGCGGCCTTTGGTGCCCTGTTGCATATGATCACAAATGGGGTGACCAAGGGGGTTCTGTTTCTGTCGGCGGGCAATATTCACCGCGCCTACGGTAGCAAGCTGACGGATGATGTCCGCGGCGCCATGCGGCGGCTCCCGGTGTCAGGCGTTACCTTCCTGGCGGGCTTCCTGATTGTCACCGGATCGCCGCCCGGCGGCCCCTTCATCAGTGAGTTCACGATTCTGACCGGTGCCATTAACGGTGGGCACTATGCCGTGGCGGCCTTGTATCTGGCGGTCCTGGCGATTGTCTTTATCGGGATGGGAACAACGGTGCTGCGTGTGGTTCAAGGCGTCCCCTCGCCACAGGCTGCCTCCACGGCGTACCGGGATCGTCCCCAATTGGTGATTCCGATCCTGATATTTCTAGGCCTTTCCATTCTGCTCGGATTGTATATCCCCAATTCCCTGACCACCGCGCTTCACGACGCGGTCGCGTACCTGGAGGTGAAGCCATGACCGCGATTCTGAAGTGGGCCCAGACTCGAAACAGCGTGCCGGTCGCCCGGCGCGATATTCCGGATCTGGAAGGCTCCGTCTTTCGGGGGTCCATTCGAGAAGCCGTTGAGGATGGCGCCAAGGTGGCCGCCTTTTTCGGGCATATGCCGGAGGGTGAGGCCGGAGTTGATCTTTACGCGGTGCTGGCGTTTCGCGAGGAAGGACAACTTCGCGTGGCCCGGACCCGGATCATGGGCGAATCATTTCCGTCCCTGACGCCGGAGTGTCCCCAGGTCCATCTGTTTGAGCGCGAAATTGCCGAACAGTTCGGGCTCCGCCCCGAGGGGCATCCCTGGCTCAAGCCGGTCCGCTTCGTGAAGTCATGGCGACCCGGACATGATGTCTGGGGCCGGAGTGGGGCGGAGGCGCCGGTGGTCGGGATCATGGAGTATTACAAGGTGGAGGGCGATGAAGTCCATGAGGTGGCGGTGGGACCCGTTCATGCGGGAATTATTGAGCCCGGCCATTTCCGTTTCCAGTGCCACGGGGAACAGGTGTTCCATCTTGAAATTTCACTCGGCTATCAGCACCGGGGAATTGAACGGGCCTTAATGGGGGGCCCCGACAAGCGGACGATTTCTCTGTTTGAGACCCTGGCGGGGGACACCACTATCGGGCATACCACGGCGTATTGCCAGGCGATGGAGGCGCTGGCCGGGTGCACGGTTCCCGCGCGGGCCCAGGTGTTCCGGGGCATTGCCTTGGAATTGGAGCGGTTGGCGAACCATACCGGCGATCTGGGGGCTCTGGCCGGGGATGTTGGATTTTTGCCCACGGCGTCCTTCTGCGGCCGGTTGCGTGGTGATTTTCTTAATATGACCGCCGTGCTGTGCGGAAACCGATTCGGGCGCGGCCTGATCCGGCCGGGCGGGATCGGATTTGATGCGGACGCCGCAGGAGTGGCGGAGCTTCTCAAGCGGTTGGAGGCCACGATGGCGGATACGGCCAATGCGGTCAACCTGCTCTGGGATTCGCCTTCGGTCATGAGCCGTTTTGAGGAAACCGGAAAGATCTCGCTTGAGATGTGTCGTGAAATCGGCCTGGTGGGGCCCGTGGCCCGGGCCTGTGGCGCTGAGTATGATGCACGTCAGGATTTCCCGGCGGGCATTTACCGCTTTGCCCAGATTCCCGTGTCCACCGGGGTGAGTGGCGATGTTTTCGAGCGAGCTTACATCCGGTGGCTGGAAATTCAGCGGTCGGGCGATTTTATCCGGGAGCAGTTGCAGATGCCCGTCGGCGGAGCCGTTCGGGTGGAGGCCGGTGCACTGGCGGCGGAGTCCCTGGTCGTTTCCCTGGTCGAAGGCTGGCGGGGTTCGATTTGCCATGTGGCGTTGACAGACAAGCAGGGACAGTTTGCCCGCTACAAGGTGGTGGATCCGTCCTTCCTGAACTGGATGGGGTTGGCGCTGGCGATGCGGAACCAGCAGATTTCCGATTTCCCGCTGTGCAACAAGAGTTTCAACCTGTCTTACTGCGGACACGATTTGTGAAGGTGAGGTCACTATGTTAAGCATCATTCTGGCGCGCCTGAAACAGCGGCATCGTACGATCAAGT
>CAJBSZ010000065.1 GCA_903958395.1 uncultured bacterium
CGCATAAAAATGCCGCAACACCTTTCTGAAGGAATTCCAGGAGAAAGAGGAGAGTAGACAACACACAATACATCTGATCCCCCTCGGCTCTTCCTTCAAGAGGGGTTGCGGGAATTTTGGCCACGGTACTCCGTGGACGAAATTCCCGCAACATTGTATTCTCTTCTCTGTGCATTTTCTTCTCTGTGACTCCGTGTCTCCGTGGTAAATCCTAAAATCGCGGTTGTGCTGTTTTTTATAGCCGTGATCTAGTCACTTTGATATACGGGACAAGAGAATGTCAAGCGATCAGACGGTAAACCGCATATCACTACGCAAGGGGCGCGAGTCATGGCTGAAGTAACTCTTGAAGAGGTTCCGCAGAAAACAAAGGATATGTTCAACCGTGGCTTTGTGGCCATGGAACGTGGCAATCTGGACTATGCGATCGATATGTTCACGGCTTGCCTGGAGTTGGAGCCGAACCTGCACCGGGCCCGGAAATTCCTGCGAGCGGCGGAAATCAAGCAGTTCAAGGGCAAAGGGGGCGGACAAATGGCCCACCTGGTTTCCACCCTCACCGGCCTCTCCTCGATGTTCAAGGCCCAGTCCCTGATGAAAACAAAACCGGCGCAGGCCATCGTAGCGATTGAAAAACTGCTACGGAATGACCCCTTGAACCTCAGTCACATCAAGTTGCTCAACAAGGCGGCCCAGGCAGCGGGAGAACCTGAAATCGCCATCCAGACCCTGATTCTGGCGCGCGACCATTATCCGGATAGCGCCGAACTTCTCGAGCAATTGGGCAGGCTCTACATGGCCACCGACCAGCCCCGGCTGGGCCGCGAGTGCTTCGAGGTGCTTTGCGAAATCAAGCCCAATGACAGTGCCGCACTCAAGCTTCTCAAGGATGCCATGGCCATCGACAGCATGTCCAAGGACGGGTGGGAAAAGGTCGGAACCAAGGGCACCAAATTCACCGTCCTGATCAAGGATCGCAAGGAATCCGAAAGCCTGGCGCGGGAATCCAAGGCCGTGGTGGACAAAAACGACATCACCCTGATGATCGAGGAAAATAAGGCGCGGATCCAGCGGGAGCCGGGCAATATCAACTACCGTCGCGCCCTGGCCAGCCTGTACAGCAACAGCAAGATGTTCACCGAAGCCATCGCCGTCCTGCAGGAGACCCAAACCGTAACCGGCGGCCGTGATCCGCAGATTGACCAATCCATCAGCGCCATCCGCCTGCAGATATTCGACGAGGAGATCGCCAAGGCAAAGGCCGCTGGAATGACGGCCATGGCGGACGCCAAAATGAAAGACCGGGAACTTTTCCTGTTCAACGACCTGCTTGACCGCGTGACACGCTACCCGAACGACCTGCAGATCAAGTATGATTATGGCGTGCTGCTATTCCAGCAGGGCAAAATCAACGAGGCGATCCAGCAATTCCAGGCCTCCCAGCGTAACGCGCAACGGCGGGTCAACTCGCTTTACTACATCTCGCTGTGCTTCAAGGCAAAGCAACAATACGATCTGGCAATTGACCAGGTCCAGAGGGCGGTCACCGAACTTCCTGTGATGGATGACACCAAGAAGATGATCATCTACGAATTGGGTCTCCTCTTCGAGCTCGTGGACCGGAAGCCGGAAGCCATGGATTGCTTCAAGCAGATCTATCAGATCGATATCGGCTACCGCGATGTGGCCGCGAAAGTGGAGCAAGGTTATAAGTAAGGCCCGCTGAGGCGGCCTTATTTCGACAACAACCGGATCATCAGCGTCACCGTGCGGTTTTTCCGGCTCGCCACGGGATCAGTCCCGGCAAACGGGGGATTCTCGTCACCTGCCGTCGCCGCCACCATCATGGAACCCGGAACCCCGGATTCACGGCAGAGAACTCGAACGACTTCCATCGCACGGGCCAGTCCTAATTCCCGGTTGTCACGATACAGGCCGCTTCCCCGTATGGGAACGGAATCAGTATGCCCGATCACTTTTGCCTCCCATTCGCCGGAATGTTTGGCCAGCACGCTTCCAAGTTGATTCAGGACAGGCGTTTGAGCGGGATCCACTATCACCCGGCTGGAAAACAACGGCGCCTCAAACGTTATCCTCACGGCTCCGCCGCTTTCCCGTTGCGCCCGGATTCCGGCGGCTTTCAGCGAGTCAAATTCAGACACATCGATACCCGACTCCGGCGGGGTCGGTTCAGGCGGCAGGGCCACCATATTGGTCACGAACACCACGGGGGCAGCGACAGAAAGCTCCTGCTTGGGGCGCGGGGCGCCCCACAGTCCGAGCCCGACACCAATCAGGATTAATAAAAGTCCTGCGGAAAAGGCCATAATCAATCGCGCCGGGGCCCAGCAGGGTTTTCCCACAACCGGACTGGATCCCTGCCCGGCTCGTTCCTCGACAGACTCCGCTATGGGCGGCTTCACGTCCACAGGAGTCCCGGCGGATTGTGGAGGCGCGCCAGCCACGCCAATGGTTTCCGGAACACCTCCCAACAAATCCCCAAGGCCCCTTCCCAGGGATCCATTTCTAGGAGGTGGCATGGGCGCTCGCTTCCTCGCAGACCAGGGACTCGGATTCAGCAACGGGCATCACAGCCGAGACAAAGGCGGGGGCCTCCATTTGAACAGACTTCTCAAACGGGGATTTAAGCTTAAACCCGGGGATCGAATCCGATTCGCTATCCTCCACACCGCCATTCCGCCTGGTTAGAAATTCACGGGCCAATTGGCGGTAGGCGACGGCGCCGGTACAAAGCGGATTATAGGTGATGATCGGCTTGCCGAAACTCGGCGCCTCGCTCAGTCTGACATTACGAGGGATAAGGGTCTCATAAACCTTGTCGCCAAAATGCCGGATGACTTCCTGAACCACCTGTTGAGAAAGATTGGTACGGCCGTCATACATGGTCATGACGATTCCCTCCAAGTGGAGGCCGGGATTCACGCCATTCTGGCTCAGCTGCTGGATCAGGCGGGTCATGACGCTCAGGCCCTCCAGCGCATAATACTCGGCCTGGAGGGGAATGATGACCGAATGAGCCGCCGCCAGCACATTCATGGTCAGAATACCCAGCGATGGGGAGCAGTCAAGAATGATGAAATGATATCGTCCCGAGGCAATCACATCGGCCAACACACCGCGAAGCCGATGGAGATAATGCTCTCCGCGTGCGATTTCCACCTCGGCGCCGGCCAGATCAATTTCCGAGGGAATAATGCTCAAATGCTTGATCGGCGTGGGTTTGATCAGGTCGAGAGCCCGTGCAGCTCCGGAGAGAGCGCCATACAGGCTCGCACCCGGCTCCTTGGGCAAACCCAGCCCGCTCGTGGCATTCGCCTGCGGATCCAGATCGACCAGCAGCACTTCCTTGCGCTTTTCCGCCAGACACGCCGCCAGGTTTATGGCCGTTGTGGTTTTACCCACCCCGCCCTTCTGGTTCGCCATCGCTATAACATGAGTCTGCATCATCACGCTCTCTTCTGCTAAAAACGCTATCTTCGCTATCCTGCGCACTACGCCTTGTTTATTAACCTCGCGGAGTCCCTCTTCACCCAGTCAGACTATTCATGGCGGCGGCAACGATGTGCTCGGAGGATAAATTGCGGTCATACTGGCGCTGCATATCCTCGATCACCCGCACATTTGCCAGGGCTTCGGCATACGGGATGCGCCGGGCGAGGTCGGCAATCAGACCGGCCTGTTCAGGATGCCGCAATGACGCCGCATCCGCGCCACACCCGGTGACCAGCAGATCCCGGTACCAGAACAACATCGTCCGCAGAACCATGGAGCGCAAGCCGCGGAACCGCGCCTCGGTCCGGGCCGAGAGCACATCCTCGTCTCCCTTCGGAGTCTTCCGGTCATCGGGATTTCGCATCGTTTCCTGTTCCTCGCGAAACCGGATCGTCTCCTCCTTCTCGATCGTCTTCTTGAGATTAGCAAGCAGGGCATCCAGTTTCTTGGCACGCCCCATACGACCGGACAGGCTGTTTTCGGAGGGGGCTGACAAAATCCCAAGTAACTCAGACTGCCAGGGCTCAGGAAGCCGTTCCGCCTCCGTGGACAGGACAATGCGCTGGCAGCGGGAGAGAATGGTGGGCATGATGGCCTGAGGGGAGTCTGACAGGAGGAAATAGATGCAGCGGGGTGGCGGCTCCTCAAGCGTCTTCAGGAAGGCATTGGAGGCCTCCTCGCCCGCCCTGTCGGCTCCGGCCAGGACGACAGCCTTCCAGCCCCCGCTATACGAAGTCTGGTAGATGACCTGCAGTAAATCCCGGATGCGATCAATCCCGACCCCGCGCGATTTTTTCTCCGGCTCGATCCAGACCACATCCACATGCCGGTGCTCCCGGATCTGGACGCAGGCGGAACACTCACCACACGGTTTCATCAAACCCTGGCAAAAAAGCCGCATCAGCGCCTGCTCGGCAAACGGCATTCCCTCCTCGCGGATATTTCCCACCACGAGATAAGCCTGCGCCACCCGCCCCACCTGCAAGGCGGCGTCGAAGGAGGATAAGGCCTGATTTATGGCAGAGATAATTTGTGTACTCATCATTCACTCGCCATATCGGAATGCCGCAATAGACATCTCTCCACAATTTGCCAGACTTCCGCCGCCACGACATCGGGTTCGCGCTTCACATTCACCACCTTGATGCGATCCGGCCAGCGTTGGGCCAGGGCTAGAAAGCCGGCACGAACCCGCTCATGAAAGTCAACCGCCTCCCGCTCAATCCGGTCGCTGGTGGTGTTCATGGCCAGATTCCGCTGCACCAGGCGTTCCCGCCCGGCCTGGACATCAATATCCATCAGGATTGTCAGATCCGGAATGCACTCCCCCATGGCCTGACTGTTCAGCAGCAGAATCGTCTCAATGTCAAAGCCCCTGCCATATCCCTGATAGGCCGTGGTGGAGTCGGCAAACCGGTCGCACAGCACCCAGACGCCCCGTTTCAAGGCGGGCAGGATGACCGTTCTGACCAACTGGGCACGACTCGCCTCGAATAGAAGCAATTCCGCCTCAGGGCAAACCATTTCTCCTGTGTGTTCGTGTTGCAAGATGCCACGGATCGCCTCCCCCGTCGGCGTGCCCCCCGGCTCACGAGTCAACAGCACCTCATGCCCCAACGCTTTCAATCGCTCGGCAAGCCGTTTGATATGGGTCGACTTGCCGCCGCCCTCCGGTCCTTCGAATGTTATGAATTTTCCAACCATCATCATTCCCGTTTCCACAAGGGTTCAGGGTTCGGGGTTCAGGAGGGAAATTCCTGAATCCTGAACCCTGAACCCTATCTTCTTTTTAACTTCGGCCCTTGCGGGGTGTCCTGAATGATCCATCCGAGGGTGGCCAATTCATTCCGCACACGGTCGGCCTCGGCCCAGTTCTTAGTCTGGCGCGCCTGCTGTCGGAGCTCCAGGAGATTCAGCGCTTCAGCCGGAACCTCGTCGACAGGCTTCGCCAGGAAGCCCAGCACCCGGTCAAATCGGGCCAGCAGTCCCTTCACGGCGGCCGCCTGGTCCGGCGTCAGGGACTTGCCATCTATCGCCCGGTTCCCGGCATGAACCATGTCGAAAAGTGCGCCCAGGGACTCGGAGATGTTGAGATCTTCGGCGATGCCGGCGTCGAATTTCTGCCGGGCTGTCTCTGCCCATTCTGGACAAGCGGGAGAAGAGTCGCGGCGCACAGCGCCCCTCCCACAAATTTCACCAGCCTTCTCTCCCTGTGGGAGGGGC